>DATCOF010000001.1:0-9527 GCA_036564845.1 Chitinophagaceae bacterium
CATGAGTTAAAAGTTAGCGTTGATGATGAGGCAGGAAATAAAACAGAAAAGATCTTTCATTTTACCAGATAAACATTCACCCTCTAATTAAATTTTTCACATGATAACCTTAACTGAAGGCGACAAAGCCCCGGATTTTAAATCAAAAGATCAGAATGGAAACCCTGTTTCATTAAGTGATTTTAAAGGAAAGAAAGTTGCCCTTTATTTTTATCCCGAGGATGATACACCAACGTGTACTATTGAAGCCTGCAATCTCAGGGATAATTATTCGTTATTAAAAAAGCATGGAATAACGATATTAGGCGTTAGTCCTGATGATGAAAAAAAACATAAAAAATTTGAGAAAAAATTTGACCTTCCTTTTACATTGCTTGCAGATGAAGGGAAAAAAATAATTGATAAGTATGGTGTATGGGGAGAGAAGAATTTGTATGGAAGAAAATATATGGGATTACACCGCACCACTTTTTTAATAGATGAGAAAGGCATTATCAAAAAAATATTTAAAAAGCCAAGATCAAAAATGCATTCAGAAGAAATTTTGAAGGCGTGGCAGGAGTTATAATTTCAAAAAAATATTCTTTTTTATTCTAAAATATTTATGGAAAAGTATAAAGCATGGCTACTTTAATAATAAGTATGAAGTGGAAGCAAGAGAAGCAGAAGATAGCCGAGAGATTACCTGATCCAAATTACTTCATCAAAATCAAATTCCCTTTCAATTGTATCATTGGTAATTAACTTGCCTTGTGGCGATACAGCTTTCACTGTTGTCTCAAAAACAATATTATCTTTTTTTAATTTTACTTTCCTACCTAATCCAAACAAATATTGATTGTATTCAATTAGCATTTTTTCAGATCCGTTTTTTTGCAACTCATCATACCGGGCCATTATTGCTTTATAAAGTTCATTTGCTAATTTAATAACATCAAACTCCTTCCCTGTTATTTGCTTAAGTGAAACAGGTGGAAAAGCAGTATCCAAATTAAATGCGGTTTGATTAACATTTATTCCAACCCCGATCACAGCCCACTGCCAAACATTTCCTTTAATTATATTTTCTATCAATATGCCTCCTGCCTTCCTGTCATTCCAAAAAATATCATTAGGCCATTTTATTTTAGTTTTATCGCCTGCATATTTTTTAAAAAGATCTATACAACCTAATGACACTGCCATGCTCAGGTAAAACTGTTGGTAAAGAGTTAAAAAGCCCGTTGCCACTGAAATACTCAATAAAATATTTTTTCCTTTTTCACCTTTCCAGGCCTTTCCCCGTCTGCCTTTTCCATGCGTTTGTTCGTGTGTAAAGCAGGCGTCGCCGTGCTTTGCAACGCCTTCACGAATCTTTGCCATGGCATAGTTGTTGGTACTGTCCACGCTGGTAAGAATTACGAAAGAGTTTGCAGCGGAATGCATTGCTTACGATTGGGAAAGAATTAGTATTTTTGAATCAATTGCGATCCCTATCGGGAGGCAGTTAAAAAAATTAAATAAATGGCTGCAATCTACATGAATAAATTTATTCACTACGGTTCAACCCTAGTGAATAAATTAAAAAAGAAAACATTTGAATAATTTAACCGTATTGTCAACAAGGAAGAAAAGCAGTCAGACAAGATTAACAAGAAACAGCAGGATTTTTAAAACCATCATTCACGCAATACATGAGAAAAAAGGTGAAAAAATTGTAAGTCTCGATCTTCGTAAAATACCAGAAGCTGTGGCAGATTTTTTTATTATATGCGAAGCCACAAACTCTACCCAACTAAAAGCGATTGCTGACTCTGTAGAATTTGAAGTGAAAAAAGAGTGTGGCGAACTGCCTTATAAACACGAAGGAAGGCAGGGAGAACAATGGATACTGATAGATTATGTAAATGCAGTTGTACATATAATGCTGCCGGAACCAAGAAAGTTTTACGGTCTTGAGGAAATGTGGAGTGATGCACCAGCAATGGAACACTTAATAAGTAAATAATTTTAAAAATATCCGGCCCCGAAAATTCAGGGTCAGACCAAAATAAATATTGCAAGAAAAGTAGTTATGGCACAACAAGATTTTAAAAAACAAACTCCCAAAAAGATCAACCCAAATAATGTTCCGGGAACTGATGAAGACCCTAAAAAACGTCCGCGTTTTAATGTGTATTGGATCTACGGATTATTATTCGCAGTTATAGTTGCATATAATGTGTACAGAGGATCAAATACCGCAGGGGTCGAAACTAACATTGAAGCATTTAAAGAACTGGCTAAACAGGGTGATGTTAGTGAGATCAAGATCATCAGGAATAAAAAAATAGTACGGGTTTCTGTAAGCAAAGACAGTATCAGTAATAAGCCCGCTGTTTATAATTCTATTTTGAAAAAAGGGCAATGGGAAATTATCTCAAAGGCTGATGCTCCACAATTATACTTCACCATAGGTGATGACAAGAATTTTACCGAGCAGATGGAAAATTTCAGAAAAGAAAATCCTACACTTAAAACATTCAGCACTACATACGATGATGAAGGAGAACTATTTGGGCAGATCATAAGCACATTGTTACCTATTTTATTGATAGGATTATTATTCATTATGATGATGCGTAAAGTTGGTGGATCTGGCGGCGGCGGCGGACCCGGAGGAATTTTTAATATCGGTAAATCGAAAGCTACTTTATTTGATAAAGGAACAAGGGTAAACATAAATTTTGGAGATGTTGCAGGTTTGGATGAAGCCAAAGTGGAAGTGATGGAAATTGTTGACTTTCTTAAAAATCCTAAAAAATATACAGCGCTTGGCGGCAAAATACCAAAGGGCGCTTTACTCATAGGCCCCCCGGGTACAGGAAAAACTTTGCTGGCAAAAGCAGTGGCAGGTGAGGCACAGGTTCCATTTTTTAGCTTAAGTGGAAGTGATTTTGTGGAAATGTTTGTAGGTGTGGGTGCCAGCCGGGTAAGAGATCTTTTTAAACAGGCAAGAGAAAAAGCGCCCTGCATAATTTTTATTGATGAGATAGATGCTATCGGCCGTGCAAGAGGAAAAAATATGATGATGAGCAATGATGAAAGAGAAAATACTTTGAACCAGTTGCTGGTGGAAATGGACGGTTTTGGAACCGATATTGGCATTATCATTTTAGCAGCAACTAACCGTCCTGATGTATTGGATAATGCTTTATTACGACCCGGAAGGTTCGACAGACAGATATCAATAGATCGTCCTGACCTTGTAGGACGTGAAGCAATTTTTAAAGTGCATCTTGTTCCGATAAAAATTTCTCAAACACTCGATATTCATAAACTTGCTGAACAAACTCCTGGTTTTGCGGGTGCAGATATTGCAAACGTTTGTAACGAAGCTGCACTTATTGCAGCAAGAAAAGGAAAGGATGCAGTTGATATGACCGACTTCCAGGACGCCATTGACAGGGTTATCGGTGGATTGGAAAAAAAGAACAAGATCATCTTACCGGAAGAAAAAGAGATCATTGCTTATCACGAAGCAGGCCATGCAATTTGCGGTTGGTTTTTGGAACATGCTTATCCTTTATTAAAAGTTACCATCGTGCCAAGAGGCACGGCTGCATTGGGTTACGCTCAATACACACCAAAGGAACAGTACCTGTATAACACTGATCAATTAAATGATCAACTGTGCATGACATTGGGCGGAAGAGCTTCAGAAGAAATATTTTTTAAGAAAATTTCTACAGGCGCCAGCAACGATCTGCAACAGATAACAAAGATGGCCTATGCAATGGTTACTGTTTATGGAATGAATAAAAAAGTTGGTAATATTAGTTATTATGATCCTCAGCAGGAAAATATGTTTACCAAACCTTACAGTGAAGAAACAGGAAAGATGATTGATGAAGAGGTTCGTAAACTGGTTGATGAGGCATATGAAAGAACAAAGAAACTATTAACAGAGCATAAGAAAGAGGTAGAGATACTTGCCAGGGAATTATTAAAGACAGAAGTTCTTTTTAAAAGTGATGTAGAAGCGTTAATAGGCAAGCGCCCTTACGAAGAAAAGAAGGCATTGGATATTATTGATAATCCTAAAGATGGAGTAGTAGAAGATCCTATGCCCGGTGTTGTATCCACCCCGGTGTAATTTTAAATTATGAACGTATCTTCTTCAAAAGAAAATATTTTAAAAAAAATAAGGCAGGCACTGAGTAACACGGTGCCTGTTCCTTTTCCAAAAAGCGAGGGCAATAACTCCGTGTATCAGCAACAATCGGATGACCTTGAAGTTCAGTTTGCAGAAGAGTTTACAAGGTTGCTGGGCAAGTTTGCATTTTGCGTAAACGAGGCTGATCTTTCAAAACAATTGCAACTACTGCTCACAGAAAAAAAATGGGATAATATTTATTGTAATGAAGAAAAATTATTTCACCTTATCGCTAATTCAGCCCCTTACCAGGTAGATAAATCAACGCTTGCCGGTTGTGATGCATCTGTGACAACGTGTGAATATTTGATTGCCCGTACCGGCACAATTGTTATGAGCACAGCACAAACAAGCCGCTCAGTAAGTGTTTATGCGCCGGTTCATATTTGCATTGCATATTCTGATCAGCTCGTGTATGATATAAAAGAAGCATTGCAGTTATTAAAAGAAAAATACAAGGGCAATATTCCATCCTCAATAACATTTGCATCGGGGCCCAGCCGCACTGCAGATATTGAAAAGACTTTAGTGGTTGGTGTTCATGGACCAAAAGAAGTGTATTTGTTTTTGGTAGATAAGGCATAATATTTTACAAAAATTTATTGGGGATTAATCTAACTTTATACCATGAGTGAGATCTTAAAAATATTGAAAGAGCATAAACTGGAATTATTCAATAATTATCCGATAGAAAGTCTTGCTCTTTTCGGTTCTTACAGTCGCGGAGACAATAAGAAAAGTAGTGATGTTGATATAATGGTGGAACTAAAAACCGCTGATTTTGAAACTTTCTGTAATCTTTCATACCACTTAAAAAAAATTCTTAAAAAAAAAGTTGATCTGGTTTCGAGAAATGGTGTAAAAGAAAAATACTATCGTTATCTCGAAAAGGATTTAAAATATGTCTGATAGAAGTACAAAATTATTATTGTCCGACCTCCTTGAAAGTATTAGCAAGATTAATCTTTACACTTCTTCATTAGATTTTAATTCTTTTTGTGAAAATGAAATGGTTATTGATGCCGTTATAAGAAATTTTGAAATTATAGGAGAGGCTGCTGCAAAACTTCCCAAAGCTTTTACCGCAACATATAAATATATTAATTGGAGATCGATGAAAAATTTCAGAAACCTTTTAATACATGAATATTTTGGCATTGATTTAAGATTTGTTTGGGGAATTATTCAAAATAAATTACCTGAACTTGAAAAAGAACTTAATAAAATTTATTCTACACTTCCTGATTCTCTTTTGTAAGCAATGTATCTGCCCGATAAAAAAATATATTTTCTTTCCGATTTTCATCTCGGCGCACCCGATCATGCAACAAGTTTGGTAAGGGAAAAACGCATCGTAAAATTTCTTGATGAAATAAAAGATCAAGCAGCACAAATTTTTATTCTTGGAGACCTGTTTGATTTTTGGTATGAGTATAAGAATGTTGTTCCCAAAGGATTTGTAAGAATTTTAGGGAAGCTGGCAGAGCTAACTGATGCAGGAATTGAGATACATTTTTTTGTTGGCAATCATGATATGTGGATGAAAGATTATTTTAAAAAAGAACTCAACATTAAAGTATATCAGCATCCTGAAGAGTTTGACCTGAACGGCAAAAAATTTTTTATCGGTCATGGTGATGGATTAGGGCCAGGAGATCATCGTTATAAATTCTTAAAAAAAGTTTTTAGAAATAAATTTTCGCAATGGCTGTTTGGTTTTTTACATCCCCGCCTTGGAATTGGTCTGGGTGATTATTTCAGCAGCAAAAGCAGGAACACGACGGTAAAAGTAAGTAACCAGTTTTTAGGCGAAGACAAAGAATGGCTCATCATTTTTAGCAGAGAGATGCTTAAAACAAAGCATTACGATTATTTTATTTTTGGTCACCGGCATTTACCGATAGATTTTAAATTAACGGATGCAACCCATTACATTAATTTAGGCGACTGGATAAAGTATAACAGCTACGCTGTTTTTGATGGGAAAAATGTACAACTGAAATTTTATACAAATTGAAAAAAATCTCTCCCATATTTATAATTATTGTTGCTATAGCTGGTATGCTAACGAATTATTGCTTTGCACAAACAGATACAATTTTTAAATTTCAAAAAAAATTAGACTATCCTATTGTTTCATTTTCTGTAAACAATCTTGGCGAATTGTATATCATCAACACCAACAACCAACTTAAAAAATTAAATGAAAGAGGAGATTCTGTTGGTGTGTTTAACCAGGTTACAAAATATGGAAAGCTCTCTTATGTAGATGCACAAAATCCATGGAAGACAATTCTGTTTTATGAAAATTTCTCAACAATTGTTTTGTTGGATAAATACCTGAATGTATTAACCAATATTAATCTTCGTAAGCAAAATATTTTCGGAGTAAAAACTGTTGCTTCTGCTTATGATAATAATATCTGGCTGTTTGATGAGCAGGAAAATAAATTAAAGAAGATAGATGATGCAGGTAAAGTATTGATGGAAACTGTTGACTTTCGTTTGCTGTTTGATTCTGTTCCCACTCCAATTCAAATCGTGGATAGGGATGGCTTTGTGTATTTGTACGATCCCAAAAAAGGTGTTTATATTTTTGATTACTATGGAAGTTTCAAAAACAAAATACCATTTCTTAACTGGAAAAATATTGCAGTGATAGAAAAAATTTTGTATGGATTTGATGATGCGTACTTATATAGTTACAGCCTTGGTTCTCTTAATTTAAAACAATATCCATTACCTGCTGCATTTAAAAATTACTCTTCGCTAAAAGTGGGTATTAATAAAATTTATTTTTTAAAGGATAGTAACCTGCAGGTTTATTCTCTTCAATAACTTAGAGAGATCAAAATATTTTAAACTTCAAAAGTCTCCCCTGTCGGGGGAGATTTAGAGGGTCCTACAAACTCGCCTTCAACTCATTTAAAAAAGATTTTAATTTTTGCAGCGATCGTATCATCTCAAATTTTTCGGCGGCAGTTTTATTACTTTTTAAAAATTCTTTAGCGCCTTCAATAGTGTATTTTCTTTGTCTTAATAAATGATGAATTAGCTTAAGATTTTTTACATCTTCCGGACGGAAGAACCTGTCGCCCTTTGCATTTTTCTTCGGTTTTAAAATATCAAATTCATTTTCCCAATAGCGTATCAGCGATGCGTTTTCATTAAACATTTTTGAAACATCCCCTATAGAATAATACACTTTTTTAAAAAGTATTTCATCTTCCGGTATCGTGATCGCATCGTTGTCAACGATGCCTTTTAAATTTTTTCTTCCCCTGGGAGATTTTGTTTTTCCCCGAGAATTTAAATTTTTACTGCCTTCATGAATTTTTTTATCTCCTTTCTTTCCAGAAGACTCATCAAAATCAAATGTAATTTGAGCTAGTTCCATTAGTCTAAACTTTTAGCGCTGCCTGTTGCAGCTTTTTTTAATAGCCTGTCAAATTGTTCAGGTGTAAGATCGTTATAAAAAAAGTAAACAGGGTCAACTTCTACACCATTTACATGAACTTCATAATGACAATGGGGGCCTGTGCTTTTGCCCGTGCTGCCAACCCAGCCAATTAATTCGCCGCGTTTTACTTTTTGTCCGGCCCTCACTTTCATTCTTACCATGTGCCCATATAAAGTTTCATAACCATAGCCATGATTGATGATAACATGATTACCAAATCCGCCCTGTGCAAAACTTGCATCTGTTACCGTTCCATTTCCTGTTGCATAGATCGGTGTGCCCTGTGGCGCTGTAAAGTCAAGCCCCTTGTGCCATTTAGGTGTTCCATAAACAGGGTCAATCCGCATACCAAAACCGGATGCTACCCTGTCAAGATCACGATTGCTTACAGGTTGTATTGCCGGGATGCTCGCTAATTTTTCTCCCTGGTTCTTTATTAATTTTTCAATGTCGGTATAACTGTCAAACTGGTAAGCAACTCTTGCGCTTAAGTTATTTAAAGTTTTTGCTAACTCATTCCCGAGTTCCTCGTCATTCATCGCTTCCACTTTTTCAACTTCTTTTTTTTGCTCGATCAATTTTGCTCTTGCACTGTCGGGTAAGGGGTTCGATTCAAAAATAGAACGGTACACCTGGTTATCCCGGTTCTCTAAAGATGCCATCTCCTGCTGCAAAGTCTGCACTTTATTATTCAGCACATCGTAATTTTCTTTCATGCCTTGATATTGAACTCTTGCAAGTTTTGCTTCCGGGGAAGGGATGAAACGGAATGCAATCGAAACCAAAATTAAAGCAGTAACCAAAGCGGCTGCAATAAATCCAAAAAAACGAAGAAGCTTTACCCGTAACGGTGTAACCAGCTTTTCGTAACGCAGTGAATTTGTATTATAATAGTATTTTATTTTTTTCATGCCCCAAACCCATAAGGGCTTTTGGTTTAATGCAGATCAATAATACACTTGCGGCTGTATCTTGCAGCCAATCGTTTCGGCTTTTCTTATCTTTGCCGTACCCGCCTGCCGGCAGGCAGGTTGCGCAAATATAACGGCTTAATATGCAAAAGTAAACCACAAATACAAAAGCGGCATGATGACGGGTACTGAAATACGGCAACATTTTTTTGATTTTTTTAAATCGAAGGGGCACACCATTGTTTCTTCTGCTCCTATTGTTGTAAAGGATGATCCAACGTTGATGTTCACCAATGCGGGTATGAACCAGTTCAAAGATTATTTTCTGGGAAATAAAAAACCGCAGCATACACGGGTTGCTGATACACAAAAATGTTTGCGTGTTAGCGGCAAGCATAACGACCTTGAAGAAGTAGGCGTAGATACTTATCACCACACGATGTTCGAGATGCTGGGCAACTGGAGCTTTGGCGATCCCGAATCACCTGACGGTGTCGGGACAGGTTATTTTAAAGAAGAAGCCATTGCATGGAGCTGGGAGTTATTGACAGAAGTTTATAAAATTGATAAAGACAAATTATACGTTACTGTTTTTGAGGGTGACAAAAAAGAAAATTTACCACGTGATGAGGAAGCAATAAATTTTTGGAAGAAGTGGATCAGTGAGGATAGGATCATTATGGGAAATAAGAAAGATAATTTTTGGGAGATGGGTGATACCGGCCCGTGCGGGCCATGCACTGAAATTCATGTTGACAGCAGAACGGATGCAGAAAGAAAAAGTGTTGATGGAAAAACTTTAGTTAACAATGATCATCCGCAGGTGATTGAAATTTGGAATAATGTCTTCATTCAATACAACCGCAAAAAGGACGGAAGCCTTGAACCATTGCCTGCAAAACATGTTGATACAGGAATGGGCTTTGAAAGACTCGTAAGAGTTTTGCAGAACAAGCAAAGCAATTATGATACAGATGTTTTT
>DATCOF010000002.1:0-6618 GCA_036564845.1 Chitinophagaceae bacterium
AAATATTATTGTCCAGGCAATAAAAAATCAGCCAAAACTCAAAGTCAATAACCTAAAATCAGTCTTTACATTTTTATAAGAAAAAAAGTTCCGGAAATTTTGGGTGACAAAAAAATATTTTTCATTTACAGGAAGACCCAAAAGATTGCGCAGAATTAGCAATTTTTAGAAGCCCATGCATATAGTTCATCCGTAGTGCATCCTATACTTGTGCATCCTGTTTTTAAGTGTAGTGCAGGTATTTCTTTTTCATCTCCCCAAACTGGAATTGTTCTATGCCCTGATTTTGTCCATTGGTCATGGCTACCTTTAGTTCTTGAGTATTTAAAACCTTTGGTAGTCAGGAAAGTCTCCCAGCATTTTGTGGAAAGTGGACGAAAACCCATTTATGCAACGAGGGTTAAGCGTTCAACCTTATCTGCTACTGCATTGAAGTTTTTTAATTCTCCATCTCCATCAACGTAAACTTTTGAATACTCTTTATTTTTAAGAGCGTGGCGTTTCCATCCAAGTTTACTAAGTTCTGTTTCAATCTTTTTAGATGGTAAGGCACAAAGGGTATGGAAGAAATCATTAATAGAAAACTTTATCATTTCTTGTGCTTTCTCTTCTGTAGAACCATAACCAGTAACTTCCAAAGAAGGGATGTATAAAACTATTTGTCGAGTGTCTTTATCCCTGTATTTGAAGATCGTTAATTCACAGTTAGCCCTTTTTTTACTCTTGCTTATATTAATCCGTAAATATTCCTCTTTGAGTTTTTTATCAGAAATAGTGAAGTTGCTAACTGTTCCCATATGTCAAAGTTACACAAAAGATACACAAAATTTGTTTAATAGCACATGCCAGTATAATTCAAACTAAGACCTTATCTGATAGCCCCGATCTGACACAAATAAAATAAAAAGTTTTATTTTCACGATATAACTTCTTAACCAAAACTAACTCGTATGGAACAGCATGACCTTTTAAGTAATGATCTTTTGATCAATAGCATCTCCCAGGATACCCTTAACTCAGCAGCTAAATGGGGAAAGTTTTTATCAATTGTAGGCTTTGTTTTTATCGGGTTAATGTTAATTGGTGGATTGATAATGCAGGCCTTTTTGCCATCTTTTGGGGTGTATGATTATGGTAATATCTATCTTAAATACATAGGTATTATATACATTTTTCTTGCGATAATTATGTTCTTTCCCTGCCTGTATCTTCTAAAATTTTCAAATAAAATGCAGGAAGCTTTGCGATCATCTAACCAGGAAAGTATGGATACCGCTTTTATAAATTTAAAAGCAATGTTTAAATTTTATGGCATCGTAACCATTGTAATACTCTCTTTCTATGCTTTGGCATTTTTATTTGGGATCGGAACTTCAATGATGCGATAACTATTTTTCTTTTGTAGCCAGGTAATTATAATCAGCTAACAACTTCTCTAAAAAATCGATCGCATACATATCGGTGCTTACCTTTAATACATCCTGCACTTTATGGGCCACACGATTGGCTGTATCAGCGTTATGCATTTTATAAAAATGACTCACTACATTTTTTATTGTGTTGATATCACGATCAGTTAGTTTTAAAACTTCAGGAAATTTTACATGATAATCGGGCTGTGATATTTCCATGAAAACAGTATCATGCACTGACAGTTTTGATTTTGTATTTACCACAACAGTATTGGCTGCAACATCGCCCAGTCGCTGGCTTTTTTTGGTGACGCCGATGATAATAATAACTATTATCCCTAAAAAACCGGTGACCAAAGTGTACGCAATTATACTTTCTGTGGAGAAAAAAACGTAACCAAATAAAAAAGGCCACTCCCATGCCCTGAACATCCATCTTATTAAATATTGACCTAACGTTGGTTCGCCGCCTTCAAGGCTTATCACCCTTATCTTCATAATTTTTTTTCCCAATGATTGCCCGTGCATTAATACTTCACTCATCAGGGAATATAATAACATAGGAACGGAAATGGTAAGGATGTCAATACCGATATGGCTTTCCATAATGCTTTTACTCACCCTGTCAAACCTGCCATAGTAAAGGTTTTTCATTATCATTAAATAAATAACCAGTACACAAAAATCAATCATGTACGCAAATAATCTTTTGTGAAATTCGGCGATCTCAAATTCCAGGTCAATATTAAATGGTGTGGCTATTTGAATGATAGACATACGGCAAATTAAAAATTAATTACGGTAGAAAAAATTATCGTATCAGCATCATCGTTCCTTTAAGAGAATATTTTTTTCCTGTATCGTGATGTGTGTACCGCAACGTCCAAACGTATGCGCCTACGGGTTGAGGTATGTCTTTAATTTTTCCATTCCATTTTTTTGTCCAGTCATTTGTTTTAAAAACAAGTTGGCCCCACCGGTTGTACACGCTGAAATCCAGGTCATCAGCCTTGAAAGCATTTATTGGATAGAAGAAATCATTTAAGCCATCTTCATTGGGTGTAAATGCATTCGGCACACCAATGTAACAGCTTTTTAATACACGAACTTTTTCACTGTGAGTATCAATACAACCATTGCTGCCAAAGGCCGTAAGCAGAATTGTATAATAAGTTTCCACACCTGTTTTGAGATATGTTTGCGGAGATGGACTTTGCTGGGTGCTTGTAATTCCATTATCAAAATCCCAAAGCCATGTATTTATTTTTCCTGTGCTTGTATTTTTAAAAAATGCAGAATCTTCGGGACAAATAATATTATTCGTTTCAAAATTGGCTCTTACTTCATCATCTAAAATAATAGTTACTAAAGATGAATCGCTGCAAACTCCATTGGATACAAATAGTTGGATTGGATATTGTCCTGACGCAGCAAAAACTTTTGTTGGATTTTGTTGTGAGCTGAATAAATTTCCATTCAATGACCAGCTCCATTGTATTATGTTGTTTGTTGAAGGCCCTGTAAATTTTATCGTATCAAAGTGACACCCTGCATTTACCTGGTAACTAAAAAATGTTGAAACAGTATCAGCAACAATAAAATCAAGTGTTGCCGGAATGCTTTGTTGTCCGCATTCATCAATAAGTGTGTTACCATCAGTTCCCTTTTTCAAATGAATTTGATAAGTGCCCCCTAATTGAATTGGAGCTACAAGCTGTACGTCAATAGAAGAAGAAACTCCATTGGCATCGCATGTTCCGTTGGAAGAAGTTACTGTAACAGCAGAAGGCCCAGTAACATTAAAATCACTTCCATCACCTGCAATAGAATTGCAACGCATGGGTTTTTTAAAAACAAGATGTAAGGATGTTGGTTTGCAATTAACAGGAGAAATACTATCCATCGGGGTAGGCTGTAATGAGGCAACTGTAAAACTAATTTTGTCACCCACAGGCTGCGTTACATTGCAATTATCAAGCAATGTATTTCCATCACTTCCATTTTTTGCTGTGATGGAATAATTACCTGGAGATAAAGGAGAACTTAAAAGCAAGGTTATAGAATCAACATCAAAACCTGATGAACAACTGGTCCCGGTCGCAGATGAAATACTTCCTGATGGAGAAATTGTAAAATCACTTCCATCTAATGCAAGGCCGATACATTTTACTTTTTTGTTGAGCTTTACAGAAATAGTTGTTGCATCGCAATTTATTGTTGCACTTTTATAACGCGGCAAAGTGGTATCCGTAAGGCTCGTTGTTCCTCCGCCAAAAGACAATTGATACCCGCTTTGGCTATCATCAAAATGGCTTACCAGTAAAAGATAATCATGCCCCTGTATGAGCGAAGCCATATCATTAAATGTAGGAAAAGCATTGCCCACACAATTAAACAAACCTGTGCCTGCATTAGCTTTTGCTCCCGTAAGCCCGGTATTGCCACTCCAGTTATAAGTTACAATCAGGCTTGGATCTGCGTACACAGCATTTGGGGTGTGGCCGGTTACATCAAATATTTCCCAGTCATAATCATCACCAATATTATTAGGAGTTATTACAAAACCAAGTGTGCCGGAAACATAGCAGGTGAACTTATACCAATAAGGATTTTTATCAAAGATGAGATTAGAAAATTGAGCGCAATTATTAGGTATGTGTTGATTTACGCAAATGGGTACAGTGTTTTGTTCAAATACATCTGTGCCACAAACAGGGAAAGCTGTACCCGGCGTTTGCCCAAGCGTGTTGCAGGTTTGAGAATAAATATTTTTATGAAATACAAGAAGAAATAAAAATGATATAAAAACGCTGGGGTACACAGGTGTTAGTTTGATATTAAACGGCAAATTAAAATTAATAGTTTGAAGGTTGTGTATTAGAGAAGTTATTTTTTTGGTAGCCGGCATTTGTATTTCTATTTAGCTTCATTGGCGTCGCACTCTTGTACAGCAAATTTCTATGCAGCATTTTGCTTACTTTTATTTTTACTATGTCCGACTACGCCATTACCGTTTATTACAATGATCTTGAAAACGCTATCCACTATGGAGGTTCAACGAAAGAAACCGCCATCCGTTTTGCTTTTCAAAAGCTGCTGGAAAAATATGCAGAAACAAAAGACCTGAAACTGGTTCCTGAAATTTCTACAAAAAATAAACAGGGAAAAATAATTACACCCGATGGAACATTAAAAGACAGTATAAGAAATGATTGGGGCTATTGGGAAAGCAAAGATGAGAAAGACGATATCAACGAAGAGATAAAAAATAAGTTTGCAAAAGGCTATCCCTCCGATAATATTTTATTTGAAGATTCTCAAACTGCTGTTCTCTTTCAACACAATGAAGAAGTGAAACGGGTTGACATGAAAGACCCTGAGGCGCTTCATGCCATCCTTACAAAATTTTTGCAGTACGAGCGTCCCGAAGTGCACGACTTTAGAGAAGCCATAGAAAAGTTTAAAGAAGACATTCCAAAAGTTACGGTTGCCATTCGAGAGATCATCGAGTCAGAACAAAAAACAAATGCTGAATTACAAAATGCGCAGGAAAGTTTTTTGGCAATGGCAAAGGTTAGCATCAATCCTGATGTGAGCGCTGATGATGTAAAGGAAATGATGATACAGCATATTTTAAGCGCTGATATTTTCAACACCATTTTTGACGAAGCACATTTTCACCAGGAAAATAATATTGCACGGGAACTTAATAAAGTGGTTGACACTTTTTTTACCGGCAACATACGCAGGCAAACACTCGGGCAGATAAAACATTATTACGACACCATAAATGCCCGTGCAGCAAGCATTGCAGACCACCACGAAAAACAAAAGTTTTTAAAAGTGGTGTACGAAAATTTTTACAAAGGCTACAATCCCAAAGCTGCAGACAGGCTCGGTATTGTGTACACGCCAAACGAGATAGTGCAGTTCATGATACGCAGTACAGATTATTTATTGCACAAACATTTTGGCAAAACACTCGGCGATAAAAATGTAGAGATACTTGATCCCGCAACAGGCACCGGAACTTTTATCTGCGATATTATTGATTACCTGCCCAAAGGAAAACTTGCACACAAATACAAAAATGAATTGCACGCCAACGAAGTTGCCATTCTTCCTTATTACATCAGCAACTTAAATATTGAATACACTTACAAACAAAAGATGGGTGTGTATGCAGAGTTTGATAATTTATGTTTTGTTGATACCCTTGATAACACCGGCTTTCATTGGGTTGGCAAGCAGGGGGATTTGTTTGGAGTAACTGCAGAAAATGCCAACCGAATCAAAAGGCAAAACGAAAGAAAGATAAGTGTAGTGATTGGTAACCCACCTTACAATGCAAACCAGGCAAATGAAAATGACAACAACAAGAACCGTGAATATCCTGCCATTGATAAAAGAATAAAAGAAACTTTTATAAAGAACAGTACGGCACAAAAAACAAAACTGTACGATATGTACAGCCGCTTTTATCGCTGGGCAATGGATAGATTAACTGACAATGGTGTGATTGCCTTTATCAGCAACAGGAGTTTTATTGACAGCAGAACGTTTGATGGATTTAGAAAAACGATACAACAGGATTTTGACCATGCTTATATAATTGATACAAGAAGCGATGTAAGAGCCAACCCAAAAATTGCAGGTACAACACACAATGTTTTTGGGATACAAACCGGTGTTGCTGTTTTGTTTTTAGTAAAGAGTACGCACAAACAAATTAAGCCAAACCCTTGCCGGATCGAATACATAGCTCTTGATGACTTTTGGAGAAAAGAAGAAAAACTTGCATGGTTTGCTGAAAATAATTTGCAGCAAATTGAATTTGATAATATCACTCCTGATAAAAATAATACATGGCTAAATCAAACAGAAAATGATTGGGAGAATTTAATGCCTTTAATTTCAAAGGATCCAAAAGCCAAAACTTTATTTAGGGAATATACAATTGGATCAAATACTGCAAGAGATGAATGGGCTTATGCATTTACATCTGATGTTCTGGAAGAAAAAATAAAATACTTAATAGAGACTTATAATAAAAAGCTATTAGACAATTCATCATATGAAAATGATAAATCAATTAAGTGGACTAGAGCATTAAAGAAAAGATTTGATAAAAAAATAAAATTAGAGTTTACTAAAAATAAAATAATTCAAGCTTTTTATAGACCGTTTACAAAGCAATATTTATATC
>DATCOF010000003.1:0-1559 GCA_036564845.1 Chitinophagaceae bacterium
TTTTTTTTTTGAAAGTTACTAAGCTGACATTTGATTTACCTAAAAAAATTAGGCATAGATATGGCTGTAATAGATTTTTTATTGTTTTGCAAAAAACAAAATATCTTTATTCATAATAAAAACTTTTTATGGAGAATAAAAAACCTAAAATACTTCTTTGCGAAGATGATACAAACCTTGGTATGGTTTTAAAAAATTACCTCGAGCTAAATGATTATGATGTTATCCTGGAAAGAGACGGAAGGCTTGGGCTTGCGGCTTTTCAGCGTGAAAAATTTGACATTTGCCTGCTTGATGTAATGATGCCAAACATGGATGGATTTACTGTTGCAGAAGAAATTCGCGATGTTGATCCTGATATGCCATTGTTCTTTATTTCTGCAAAAACAATGAAGGAAGATATTATACAGGGTTATAAGCTTGGCGCTGATGATTACATAACAAAACCTTTTGACAGCGATGTGTTGCTGCATAAAATAAAAGCAATTTTAAAGCGCAATGAAGAACTGCATAGGGAAGAAGTTAATGCAGAATATGATCTGGGCAAATACCATTTCAATCCACGTCTTCGCCAGTTAACTGCGGATAAACAAACGCAAACTTTATCTCCCAAAGAAAATGAATTATTGAAAATGCTTTGTGAGTATAAGAATGATCTGCTGGCAAGAGATGCAGCGCTTAAAAAAATATGGGGAAGCGATACTTACTTTAATGGAAGAAGTATGGATGTTTATATTGCCAAGCTTCGCAAATATTTAAAAGATGATCCTACTATCGAGATCGTAAATATTCATGGAAACGGCTTCAGGCTTGTGGTACAGGAGTAGACTGTCTGAACTGGGATTTATGGGATTAAAGGATTTATGGGAAATTAAATTTTCCCATTTTCATTTTGATCCATTACGAAAACAACAATGGCGTTCCTTCGCTTCCATAAGGTTTTTTACCAAGATGCTCATAAGCTTTCGCAGTAGCTTCTCTTCCACGAGGGGTACGCATTAAAAATCCTTCCTGAATTAAAAATGGTTCATACACTTCTTCAATCGTTCCTGTTTCTTCACCCACAGCCGTCGCAATTGTTGTTATACCTACAGGTCCGCCTTTAAATTTTTCTATTATTACTGAAAGTATTTTGTTATCCATTTCATCAAGGCCGTACTCATCTACATTCAATGCTTTTAAAGCATGCTGGGTAATACCAAGATCAATTACGCCGTTGCCCAGCACCTGCGCAAAATCTCTAACTCTTCTCAACAATCCATTGGCAATACGTGGTGTGCCGCGGCTTCTGCCTGAAATTTCTGTGGCCGCGTCAGAAGTAATTTTTGTATTGAGAATGGCTGAAGAACGTAAAATTATTTTTTGCAGCGTAACAGCGTCATAATATTCCAATCGTGATTTTATTCCAAACCGCGAAAGCAGTGGCGAAGTAAGCAAACCACTTCTTGTGGTTGCGCCAATTAATGTAAATGGATTTAAATTTATTTGAACACTTCTTGCATTCGGGCCTGTATCTATCATAATATCAATACGGTAATCTTCCATCGCAGCATACAAAT
>DATCOF010000004.1:0-1660 GCA_036564845.1 Chitinophagaceae bacterium
TTGTTGTGGATGCAAAATTGAATAATAGGGCTAAAACACCTAATGATCAGTTCAATTGCATATATCTTATTCGGCGCTTTAGCCATAGCAGTTCTCATGGGGATTATAATTATAATTCGCAATTCAATTAAAATTGCAACCACCTATAAATTTTTTAGGAAAAAATTAAACTCCAAAAGGGTACAACTTTCCAAAATAAATCCTGTGAACACAGGATAGCTTGCCCCCAAGCCGGGCTTATAAAAATTATCTCTGAAACCATAAAAAATCCCGCCAATTGGTGGAATTTTACATTTGTTGTGGTACCAGTTATTTGTCAGCAACATCAAACTTTGTAAAGATCGATCTTACATTTTATGAAAGTTTAGTGAAAGTAATGGGATAATTTTTTGCTTCTTTTTTTAGGATTAAAACATAGCCGGATTTCTTAGAATTCAGATTCAATTTCTATTCGTAGTTTGTGAAAAATTTTAACAAACTATGGCGTTCCAATGGCAAGGCGTTTTTCCCGCACTCACAACAAAATTTACACCTGACGATCAACTTGATCTTTCTATGTTTCAAAAAAATCTTTGTGCACAAATTGATGCCGGTGTAGATGGAATTGTATTAGGAGGAAGTTTGGGTGAAGCAAGTGTATTAACTACAGAAGAAAAAGAAATATTGGTAAAATTTGCTGTTGAAAAATGTGACGGAATTCCGGTTGTTTTAAACATCGCAGAAGCCTCAACGAAAGAAGCATTACAACAAATAGAATATGCAAAAAAATGGGGAGCAGAAGGTTTGATGTTGCTGCCTCCAATGCGTTATAAAAGTGATCACAGGGAAACAGTAACTTATTTTAAAACCCTTGCTGGCTCTACTGATCTGCCGATAATGTTGTATAATAATCCGGTTGATTATAAAATAGAAATCACGCTTAAAATGTTTGATGAATTGCTGGAATGCAAAAACATTACAGCCGTAAAAGAATCAACAAGAGATGTAATAAATGTTACAAGAATGATCAACCGTTTTGGTGATCGGTATAAAATTTTATGTGGCGTAGATCCTCTTGCTGTGGAAGAATTATGTTTGGGCGCAGATGGCTGGGTTGCAGGGTTGGTCTGTGCTTTCCCCAGAGAAACAGTTGCTATCTACCGGCTAGTAAAGGCCGGAAGGATTGAAGAAGCAAGAAAAATTTACCGTTGGTTTATGCCATTACTGGAACTTGATATTCATCCCAAACTTGTACAATACATAAAACTTGCAGAAGAGCGGGCAGGTCTTGGAACAGAAACAGTAAGGCCTCCAAGACTTATCCTTGCCGGTGAAGAAAGAAAAAATATTTTAAAAATTATTGATGATGGTATTGCGTCAAGACCGATACTACCTGATTATCTAAATTTATAATTATGTTCAAAGACGCATCTACTCACGAGATTGATGAAGTGATGGATAAAGCATGGATAGCTTTTCATCAATACAGAAAATTATCATTGAAACAACGGGCAGATTTTATGAAAGCAATTGCTGTTGAATTGGAAGCATGCGGTGATGAATTGATTCAAACGGCAATGAGAGAAACCAATTTGCCCGAAGCAAGATTACGTGGTGAACGGGCAAGAACAATTTTTCAATTGAACAGTTATGCAGATGCATGTGAAGAAGGCACCTGGCT
>DATCOF010000005.1:0-10468 GCA_036564845.1 Chitinophagaceae bacterium
CGAAATTTTACAGATTTTAAGCATATCCATTTTTGAAAAAATGCCCATAAATCAACTGTTTCAGCAGACTCAATTACAATATTTCAAAGAGCAAAATTCTAATCAATTGAATTTGTTCGACTTATAATGCAACGCTAATGAGTTTTTATCATAGGTAATAAAGAAGTAAATATAAACCGATCTGCTAAGCCGCATCAGCCATGGCTGTAACACAACTATTAAAATTGTATTTGTTATAAGCCAGTAAAAGATCCTGTTATCGTCTGTAGATATACCGATCAAAGCCCACCATGCAATAAAAGTTATGCCTGATAACAGCACCGTTAATGCATAACTAACATAACCTGTGCCGTACCAAAAGCCAACTTCAAGATCAAATTTTTGTTTGCACACCGGGCAGTGTTCGGGCATATCAAAAATGTGTTTCAGGCTTAATTTTTTATAAGGATTATTATTGGTAAACATGCCGCCTCTTCTGCATCGTGGGCAACGCATGGTTACAATACTCCACAAAAAATTAGGCTTGGGTTTTTTCATCATGTGTCTGAACCTTGATTTTCCTGATTTAAGGATTCCTTGATTAATTTATTATTGTGTACTCTTTTAAATTCTAAACTTTTTGCACCAAAATTTAATAGCAAACCTATTTCTATTTTATAAGCTTCCAAATAATTCATTGCCTGTGCCAAATGGACAAATTCACGATAAAAGATGGGCATTTCCATTTCTATGGAAAATTCCAAACCTGCCAAACGCATTTCAATTCCCAAAGCTCGTTGATAGATCACTTCCTAAAATCCATTACCTAATCTTTTGTGCACTTCCATTGCATAACCAATTATTTTTCTGGTAAGATCTTCGTGTAGCATAATCAAGAAATCTTTTAATCTTTTAAATCATGGTTCAGACAATTACCGGTTGCGTTGCTACCTTCTTTCTTTCGCCAATTTGCTGGCGCCACATGGCATAGTATAATCCCATTTGTGAAATTAAATTTTCATGCGTTCCTGTTTCCACCACTTCACCTTTTTCCAAAACATAAATTCTGTCAGCATGCATAATGGTGCTAAGGCGATGTGCAATTAAAATAGTTATTTGTTCCTGCTGCGATGAAACTTCTTTAATGGTATTGGTTATCCCTTCTTCTGTAAGCGAATCTAATGATGATGTAGCTTCATCAAAAATTAATAAATGCGGATGACGAAGCAATGCTCTTGCAATAGAGAGCCTTTGTTTTTCTCCTCCCGAAACTTTTATACCACCTTCGCCAATTAGAGTTTCCAAACCATGATCTGCTCTTGCTAATAAATTATTGCAGGATGCTTTATGAAGTACATCTAAAACTTCTTCGTCAGTTGCATTGGGATTTACAAATAAAAGATTCTCTTTTATGGTGCCGGCAAACAGTTGTGTATCCTGTGTTACAAAACCGATCTGTGTGCGAAGGGTATCAAAATCAATATTATTCCCGTCAATGTTATTGTATAAAATTTTTCCTTCCAGCGGACGGTACAGTCCCACCAATAATTTTACTAAAGTTGTTTTTCCCGAGCCTGACGGCCCTACAAATGCAATTGTTTCTCCTGATTTTACATCAAAGCTAATGTTGCTTAATGCAGGCTGGTTGGCAGTTTGGTGTTTAAATTTTACATTCTTAAATTCCAGTTCTTCTATATTTCCAAAGTTATGAGGAGACTCCGGCTTTTGTTCCGGCACTTTAATCATCAGGGTATGAAAATTATTTAAAGAGGCTTCGGTTTCCCGGTAAGAAATAATTATGTTGCCTATTTCCTGCAGAGGACCAAAAATAAAAAACGAATAAAAAGTTAGCGTCATTACCTGCCCTGGTGTAATTATATCTTTAAAAACGAGCCATAGCAGCATGAACATAATTACCTGCCTTAATAAATTTACAAACGTGCCTTGTATAAAACTTAAGGTGCGGATACTTTTTACTTTTCTTAATTCAAGGCCAAGAATTTTATAAGTGTTGTTGTTTAATCTTTTTACTTCCTGCTCAGTAAGTCCAAGACTTTTTACCAATTCAATATTTCTTAAAGATTCAGTAGTGGAGCCTGCAAGCGAAGTGGTTTCTTTTACAATATTTTTTTGAATATGTTTAATTTTTTTACTGAGGATACTTGTGAGGGTAGATAATAAAATAATGCCCCCAATGTAAACCGGCATTATTGCCCAATGTAATGAAAAGGAGTAAACAGTTACGAAGATAATGCCTACTAAAATTCCGAAAATGATGTTGATAAATGAAACGATAAATTTTTCGGTATCCAATCTTGCTTTTGTAAGAATAGATAATGTTTCTCCGCTGCGTTGATCTTCAAAATCCTGGTATGGCAATTTCATTGAATGTTTTAAGCCTTCAGTAAAAAGTTTGGCGCCAAATTTTTGAACGATCACATTTCCGAAATAATCCTGAAAAGCTTTTGCTATTCTGGAGATCATTGCAACGCCAATAAGCATTCCGAGGTAGGTCATAATTCCCCATAAAAAAACAGATTCATTTCTATTGCCATCATGAGGATGGGTAACAAATTTATCAAACAGCTTACCAAATATCAGCGGATCAAACATGGAAAAGACCTGGTTAATTGCTGCCAATCCTAATGCCAGCGCCAGAAGCCAGCGATAGGGTCTTATATATGAGAGTAATAATTTCATCCTGTAAATTTAAGTCAATTATGCCTACATGGTCTGACCGTCCCGGTCTGACCATAAACAATTGTAAAATAAAAAAAATAGTCAGACGGAGACCGTCAGACAAATTTTAAAGCAGCGAATCAAATGCTGATGAACCCCCCTGTGACAATTGTTGAAAAAGTTTTGGATGGCTGATAAAAGCTTTTAATTTTTTGGATGCGGAAGCAATTCCCAAAAGATTATCTGCAATATAAGATACAGGAGATTGAAGTTCAAGAAGTTTTTTTGCTCCTGAAAGCGTTATTGCATAGGCATCTGTATAGTCATGAAAGCCTGCAATAGAAAGGTGTTTGCTGATAAGTTTTGGATACAGATTTCTAATTATTGTATGGTTTCTTTTTGCCCCGATCATAGTTCGTTCTATATGATACCAATATTTTTTTAAATGTTGTGGGCTTTCATTTTTTGAGTAATCAAAATATAAAAGCTCCCAATCATCCGGCAGGTCTTTAATAATTTCTGTAAATGAATTTATCGATTCATCAGCCGGCTCTACATCGTCTTCAAGTATAAGTGCTTTTTTATACCCCTCATTTATTATTTCTTCATAAATATTTTTGTGGCTTAATGCACAACCAATTTGTCCCGCGTTCATTGGCTTGCCGTACCTGTGATGTTTTACTGCCAGGGCTTCATTGTAAATATTTTTTTCTTTCAATTCCTGAAGAGAAAAATTATTTTTATCAGCTCCAAAAAAAAATTGATAATTTAATCCATGAAGTGCCTTATCGATATGAGCCTGCCTGTTAGCAGACCGCTGCAGTGTGATAACAAATATTTTATCAAAAAAATTATTTAAAGCATCGAAACTATTGTTCATAATTCAAAAATATTAACTCTGAGACACATCGTACATCTTACATCTCACATTTTCTCTCATCCTGCCCAGCCTTCTTATTATGATAGCTTTTGGAAAACTTTAAAGCTTTCCAAAAGCTTAATACTGAAGTTTACATATTAAATATCCCATTTAAATTCTATTGGCTGTTGATGATATTTTATAAAATATTCTTTGCCGCCAAAAACATCAAGTATTTCTTTTTTAGAAAGCTTTGTTGTAGCATCTAATAAATAAGAATTATAGGAACTGAATTTCCAGTTGCCCATCTCTTTTACAAAACCATGATGAACAGGATTTGCATGAATATAATGTACAACTTTACATATGCCGTTTTCATCTTCGATGATATTCACTTTCATATTTGGAATAAATAAACTTCCCATACGATTATAAACTTTATTATAAGACTGTGTGTAGCTACTGAATAAATTTGAGAACGATTTACTTATCTTTTTTTTAATTATAGGCTGCAATTTTTCGTCAGGCAATTTTTGGAAAGTTTTAAAACTTTCCAAAAGTTTGATTTCATTAATTTCTTTTATGCTTATTAAAAGATGAAAATGATTGGGAGGTAAACAATAGGCATGTAGATTTGCGACAGGTAAAATGTGTATAGATATTTTATCAAGAAAGAAGAAGTAATTTCTTTCTTCTAAAAATAAATTTTCGTTTCCATTTGCATGGTTATAGATATGATAATAGCTTCCTGGTATCATTTTAAATTATTTAATCGTTACTCAACTTTTAGAAAGTTTTAAAACTTTCCAAAAGTTATAAGCCATCCCACATCGTACATCCCACATTCACTATTACCCTGCCCATCCTTCTCTATCCAAACTTCTATATTGTATAGCTTCTGCAAGATGTTCAACTTTTATATCGTCACTGCCGGCAAGGTCAGCAATGGTTTTGCTCACTTTTAAAATCCTGTCATAAGCTCTTGCGGAAAGACTTAGTTTTTCCATTGCCACTTTTAAAAGATTGGAACCCGCCTGTGTTATTACACAAATTTCTTTCAGCATTTTGCTGCTCATTTGTGCATTGCAATAAACACCCGGGTTATCTTTATACCGCTCAGATTGCCGGTCCATTGCTTTGATAACTCTTTCCCTGATGCGTTCACTTTTTTCTGAGCGGTCGTTAGATGATAATTCACTAAAAGCAACTGGTGTTACTTCCACATGAAGATCGATCCTGTCTAACAATGGCCCTGAAATTTTATTAAGATATTTTTGAACTGCACCGGGAGGGCATGTACATTCTTTTTCAGGATGATTATAAAAGCCGCATGGGCATGGGTTCATAGAGGCTATCAGCATAAAGCTTGCAGGAAACTCCAATGCAACTTTAGCTCTTGAAATAATAATTTTTCTCTCTTCCATCGGCTGTCGCATTACTTCCAAAACAGTTCTTTTAAATTCCGGCAACTCATCTAAAAACAAAACACCATTATGTGCTAATGAAATTTCTCCGGGTTGAGGAATGCCTCCACCGCCTACAAGACCAGCATCTGAAATGGTATGGTGCGGTGAACGAAAAGGACGTTTAGAAATGAGTGTTGAATTTTCAGGAAGCTTGCCTGCAACGCTGTGGATCTTTGTTGTTTCCAAAGCCTCCTGTAAAGTAAGTGGCGGCAGTATCGTTGGCAAACGCTTTGCCAGCATGGTTTTACCGGCACCTGGCGGGCCGATCAAAATTGCATTGTGCCCACCGGCGGCTGCGATCTCCAAAGCCCTCTTAATATTTTCCTGGCCTTTTACATCGCAAAAATCAATTTCATAATCACTTTGCGCATGAGCAAATTCTTCTCTTGTATTTACAATTGTTGGCTGCAAAGAATTCTCATCAATAAAAAAATTGATAACATCAGTTATATGTTCAACGCCATACACTTTAAGGTTATTGACCATTGCCGCTTCCCGTGCATTTTGTTTGGGAAGAATAAGTCCTTTAAAATTTTCTTTGCGTGCCTGTATCGCAATGGGCAGTGCGCCTTTGATAGGCCGTATTGTGCCATCTAAACTTAACTCTCCCATTATTACATATTCAGAAAGTTTTTCAGCGTTTTCAAATTGATCGCTTGCAGCCAATGTGCCAATGGCGATTGGAAGATCGAAAGCAGTTCCGCTTTTTCTAATATCAGCAGGTGCAAGATTTACAACAACTTTTGTTCTGGGAAAATGATAACCATTTGTTTTTATGGCACTCTCCATTCTTTCCAAACTCTCTTTCACAGCATTATCCGCAAGCCCAACAATAGATGTGAATTTGCCGCTGCTTACATTTACTTCTACCGTTATTGTTATTGCCTCCACACCATACACAGCACTGCCATAGGTTTTAACTAACATATATTGAAATTAGAGAAAAAATATCCATGCAGGTAATTAAGTGCTGGAAATTAAACTTATTTGCTGTTTATTTTGGGGCTCTCATCATTAATACATTTCTCATCTTCAGCCCCTGCTATCCATTACAAACCTGCCTGCCGGTAGGCAGGTCCGGCGCAGAAGCCAACTCACAAAACCTTCACCGTGTTTTCCATTCCTATCAGGCAGCCCGTCATCATAAGAAATTATAGCAACATTTACCTACACAACTTTTGGAAAGTTTTAAAACTTTCCAAAAGTTTAATATCATCAAAAATGTCCGGCATTAATAATTTATCATCACCATTTTTTGCCATTCTTTTAAAAGCTTTTGCCCAACCTCTTCGTGGCTTCTTTCGTTTTAGCTTTTTAAGTTTGGATTGGAAGATCTTTTTCATTGTATAGTAATTTACAATTTCTCCAGCAACTCAATCACTTTTTCCCGTTTCAAAATTAAATAGCCAAGCCTGTCGTTGCTGATGCCATCTTTTAACTGGTAACTGAAATTTAGTTGTTCATCATCAACCGTTGTTTCAAAATATTTAAAAGAAATATTGCTATGCGCTTTAAGTGTTTCACCAATTTCGTAAAGATGTGTAGAAAGAATAAATAAAGAATTTTTAATTTTTATCAGTCCCTCAATCACGACAGTACTGCATTTCATCGCATCCTGAACATTAGTGCCTTTAAAAAGTTCATCAATAAGTATCAGCCACTTTCTGCCATCATTAATTTTCAGGATAGTATTTTTTATGCGCTGCACTTCGTTATAAAAATAACTTTCACCTTTTGCAATATTATCTACAACATTTATATTGCTTAGCAGGCCGTCGAATAATGTGAGTTGCATCGCCTTTGCAGGTACACCCATGCCAATATGTGCAAGAAAAACTGCGGCACCCACTGACTTTATAAAAGTGCTTTTGCCCGCCATGTTTGCACCGGTTAAAAATAAAAAATTATTTTCATGATCCAGTGTTATATCATAAGCAACAGGCTGCGATAATAAAATGTGGTACAAGCCTGTAACGCTGGCTGTTGGCGTATTGCCTTCAATAAATTCGGGAAATACAAGATCATATTTATCCATTGCCATTGCCATTCCATACCATGCATCGAGTTGTGAATAGATATCCACTAATTCAAAAATGTTTTGCTTATAATGATACCGCAGAAAATTTGCCAGGTGCAGCATTTCCATCAAGGAAAGATCATCAGCTTTTTCTTTTTTTGAAATAATAGCGAACTGATCTTTTTCAATTATTGTTTGTGCTCTTTGCAAAAGTTTTTTTAATGGCCCGGGAGATTCATTATTCAAAAGTGTATTAATAAGCGATTGCATTCCTTTTATAAAATCAAAGCCATGACCGGTGGAATATTTTACCAACGAAAAATCATGCCCATGAAAAAGTTTGTAAGCGTAAGCTGTAGTGGCAGAGGGATTGGAAGGAATCTGATCAACACTGGTTTCGTAAAACTTTTGTATAACCATTATGCTGCCATTGCTGATGATCTGTGGCCACGCATGTATATTTTGCCGAATAACTTTTAGTGTTTGCTGTATCCCGGTTATGGCTTCAATTGTAGTAAGTGACTTGCTAAAAAATTGTTTCAACTTTTCCCTTCCGCCAGTAGTTCTTGTAAGATCAAGCCTGTTAAAAATTGAATACTCTTCTTCTGCATCAAAGATCAAGAGATCGTTAAGCGTTGTTTTGTCTATTTCCATATTAGCGGTCGAATTTTAATCTTTCACCTTTTAAAGATTCATCAAACACTCCATTTCCATATATACAATTTCCATTTACAAAAGTATGGGTGATCTCTGCCGGAAATGTTTCACCTTCCAGCGGGCTCCATCCGCATTTGTATAAAAGATTTTCTTTTTTTATTTGTGTTGATTGATTGAGATCAACCACTACAAGATCTGCAAAATAGCCTTCACGAATGTAACCGCGATTATCAATTTTAAAACAATCCGCAACGGCATGGCTCATCTTTTCAACAATTTTTTCTAAAGAGATCTTTCCTTCTTTATAATATTTCAACATTAATAATAATGAATGTTGCACAAGTGGCAAACCCGAATGTGCATTTTCATACGGCGGCTGTTTCTCGCTTAATAAATGTGGTGCATGATCAGTTGCTATTACATCCAAACGGTTATCCAGTAAGGCTTTCCACAATGCTTCTTTATTGTTGGAAGATTTAATAGCAGGATTGCATTTGATAAGATAACCCAGCTTTTCATAATCATCAGCAGTAAAATGCAAATGATGAACACAAACTTCTGCAGTTACCTTTTTTTCTTTTAATGGAATTGTATTATCAAAAAGTGTTAATTCTTTTTCTGTAGAAATATGCAGGATATGTAAACGGCTTTTGTGTTTTTTTGCAAGCGAAACAGCGAATGATGAAGAGTGGTAACAGGCTTCTTCATTTCTTATTATTGGATGATCTGCTGGCGATAATTCTCCTTTTTCTTTTTTTAATTTCTCATAATTTTCTCTAATGATATTTTCATCCTCGCAATGTGTTGCGATGAGTAATTCACTTTCACCAAAGATCCTGTTGAGGGTTGTTGTGTTATCAACCAACATATTCCCAGTGCTGGAGCCCATAAAAATTTTTACTCCGCAAATTTCATTTTTTCTTTCATTCATTCGCAAAACCTCATCAGCGTTATTGTTGCTAACGCCCATGTAGAAAGAATAATTTGCTAAAGAATTTTTAGATGCAATGGAATATTTTTCTTCCAAAAATTTTTCTGTCAATGCATTTGGGATTGTATTCGGCATCTCCATAAAACTCGTGATACCGCCTGCCACAGCGGCTTTGCTTTCAGAGTAGATCGTTGCTTTATGAGTTAAGCCGGGCTCTCTAAAATGCACCTGGTCATCAATTGCGCCGGGCAATAAATGTTTTCTTTCGCCGTTTATTTCGGTAACATTTTCTTTTACGTTTATATTATTATCAATTTTTTCTATTCTTCCGTTTTGTATAAATACATCAGCAACTATTATTGTTCCATCATTTATTACCGATATATTTTTAAAAAGATATTTTTGCATATCTTGAAATTAAATAAACTACCCATGCAAATTATGAAATGCTTTTTTAGACTGGCAGCTTTTCTTTGTCCCATATTTTCTTTTTCGCAATCAACCCATATTCCGCTGGGCTCAAAAGCTTACGATTTTATAGAAAGGATGGAAATAAAACTACAGGATAACCGTAACTTAAATTTTTCTTCAGTAAAACCTTATAGCCGCAAAGCAATTGTGAGAGAGGTTGAATATCTTGACAGCACACGAATGACACCTACTGATTCTGCCCTTGGCTTTAATAAATATGGTGACCGTTCGGATCTGATACTTACACCAGTTGACGAATACAATTTAAAGAGCCTGCTGATGAATAATTCAGAATGGGTAATAACGCCGCGTCCTGAATTTGAGAGCTTAGCCCCGATATTAAAGAATTTTTATAAAACAAAAGCAAATCTTTTAGAAGTAAATAACAAAGATTTTTTTATTGCAATAAACCCAATGCTGAATTTGCAATTTGGTACATCATCAGGTGGCAATGGTATTTATCTTAATACAAGAGGCATTAACGTAAGAGGAAGGATCGCAGACAGGGTTGGTTTTTCTGCGATGATAACAGAGAACCAGGAAAAGGGGCCGGATTTTTTCCAGGCAAGAACAAATCAATTTCGTGCCGTGCCCGGTGTTGGTTTTTACAAGCCTTTTAAAACAAACGGCTATGATTATTTTGATGCAAGAGGTTCGTTTACTTTTAATGCCGCAAAATTTATCGACTTTCAATTTGGCTATGACAAAAATTTTATTGGCGATGGATATAGGAGTTTGTTCCTGAGTGATTATGGAAACAGTTATTTATTTTTTAAGATCAACACAAGAATATGGAAGTTTAATTACGAAAATATTTTTATGGAGTTGATGCCGCAGTTTAAAAAAACAGGGCCGGATACTTTGCTTGACAGGAAGTATGCAGCCATGCATCATCTTAGTATGGACGTTACAAAATGGCTGAACATTGGTTTATTTGAAGGCGTGATATTCGGAAGGAAAAATCATTTTGATTTTCAATATTTAAACCCAATAATTTTTTACAGGCATATTGAAGGCACCGTGGGCAGCCCTGATAATGCTGTTGCCGGTCTTGATTTTAAAGCAAATGTTGCGCACACTGCACAAGTGTACGGACAACTTTTGTTGGATGAATTTGTATTGGCGCAAATAAAAAAGAAGACGGGCTATTGGGCAAATAAATATGCAGTACAGCTTGGTGCAAAATATGTTGATGCCTTTAATATCAATAATTTTGATGTACAGGTAGAAATGAATTTGGCACGTCCTTTCACATATTCGCACAGCGATACAATTGCCAATTACACACACTATAATCAATCGCTGGCACACCCGCTGGGCGCTAACTTCAGGGAGTTTATAGGGATTGCAAAATACCAGCCAAAACCTAAAATTTATGTAAGCGGAAGAATTATTTATTATGTGCAGGG
>DATCOF010000006.1:0-3873 GCA_036564845.1 Chitinophagaceae bacterium
GTGCCGGAAGGCAATTTTGTAAAAGCTTTTAATAGCATAGGAAATGCTTTTATGGTAAACCCTTCATTTGAAAGTAAACCAACCATGTTTATTTGTGGCAACAATGAAAATTCTAAAAAAGAAGTAGGTGAAATACTTGACCTTTTCGGCTGGGAAACAGCAGATTTTGGAATGGCAGAATCAGCACGCGCCATAGAGTCATTATGTATTCTATGGTGCATCCCGGGCCTTTTAAATAATCACTGGGGACATGCATTCAAACTACTAAAAACAGCACGCAGCTAACAATTGCAATCTTCTTCAATTTCGTTTACACTTTACTGTTATAATCGCTATTGAATGCATTTCAAATTGTCGCATGGCCAGGTTGATAGTGGGCGGTGGAGACACCGCCCACGGCCCGCGCCCCGGTTGGTGTCCTTTAGATTTGCATTATTCATTATTTAAACATATTACTATTATTACTACTTTTCTTTTTTTGTTACTTTTTTTCTTTTAGAATTCACTATTTTATGTGGATAACACTAACCATCAGCAGCGGCACATTATGTTATCGTGTCAAGGTTAAATACCTATGTGGGGATACAATCCGCTGCTGTTTTTTCCCTTAGTGTCCATATAGCAATTAGGGTTAATTACCCATTATTAAGGACTAGGACGATGGGGCAAAAATGGTTAATGCATTTCTCACAATTTAAAACCAAAATGATGAAAAAACAAACATGCTTTTTTTTAGGAATAGACGTTTCAAAACTGTGGTTTGATATTTCTTTAATGATCGTTATTGATTTTCAAAAACAGCCCATGATCACAAAGCGTTTCGACAATACCAAAGAAGGATTGGCTTTACTCAGGGAATGGCTGAAAGTACAAGAAGTAAAATTTGATGATGATACTTTATTAGTAATAGAAAATACAGGAATATACCATCGCCTGCTATGGAAATTTTTTAGTGAAAATAATATACCCATTCACATAGGAAATGCCGCTCATATTAAAAAGAGCTTTGGTATTGCCATGGGTAAGAATGATAAGATAGATAGCCAGCGGCTTTGCAGCTATGCTTATAAGAATGATGATGAGCTGAAAGCTACCTCTGCATTGAATCCTGAGTTTATGAAGCTTAGAGATTTAATAACATCCAGGACAAGACTAAAAGCCCAGCTTGGAGCCAACCGGACCTACCTGGAGGAATTAAAAAATATCAATAATAAAGCCACACAAAACATGATGGAAAAGGTGTATAAGATGGCAATAACCGGTTTGCAAAAATCAATTGATGAAATAGAGAAGGAGATAGCTTTAATCATTAAAAGTGATCAATCAATAAATACCAATTATAATTTGCTTCTTTCAGTACCTGGCATAGGGCCTGTTACAGCAACTTATATTTTATTCTGCACCAATAATTTTGCAAGTAAACAAAGCGGCAAACAATTGGCTTGTTATGCGGGTGTTGTGCCATTTAGTGATACAAGCGGAACTAGCTTGAAGGGGCGTAACAAAGTGCATAAAATGGCCAACAAGGAGCTTAAATCCCTGCTACACATGTGTGCATTATCAACCATAAAATATTATCCGGAATTTAGAGATTATTATGATAGAAAAGTAAAGGAGGGTAAACATCCAAATTGTGTACTAAATGCAATATGCAATAAAATAGTGCTCAGGGCAGTAGCAGTTGTGAATAATCAAAAAGAATATGTGGAAAACTATAAAAAAGCAGCATAAAAAAGATTTGTTTTTTCCATAGCAATCCTTACCAACCGGCGACAATTATATATAACCCGTGGACTGCCTGCTAATAATCAGCATGTTGCAAATAAGAGTTCCCCCTCTTTGATATTAAGCTGGCTTATTTTTCTCTGAAGATTCTTCACTTCTTTTTTTCTTATTTTATCAAGATATTCTTTTGGGATTACCGGATTGTATGATTGTTTTTTTACCAGCATATTCCATATTATTTTTGAAAGTTTATTAGCAGTTGCAATGATGGCTGCACTTCGCTCACTTCTTCTTTGTATGCGTTTAAAAAAATAAACTAGATAGCCGCCGGTTTTCATATTGCCTATGGCATTGGCTGCATGCATAAACGCTTTTGCCAAACGCCCCTTGCCCTTACGGGTATGGCCGTTTATTACTTTGCCTCCTGTTTTTTTTACATCAGGAGCAACACTTAACCATGATGAAAAATGTTTGGCTGTTGGAAAGGCATTTAGATCCAATCCTGTTTCAGCAGTAATGCATAATATAAGCCCCAGGCCAACCCCTTCAACACTACTGATATCAACACCGCCGGTTAAACTAACGGCCAGTCGCTGCAAATTTATATTGGCTTCATTTTTCCGGGCTTTCTTTTTTTTTATTTTTACATCTTCCGTTTTTGCAAGGTTTTCTTCCTTTTGTTTGCGTTCTATTTCCGCCGTCAATAATTTCTTTATGGCTTCGTCACACTCGTCAATCTTTTTATGATAGTACTGGTATATTTCATAACATTGCCTTAGTTCAAAAATATACTCTTCCCGCCAGTCACCAGTAAGGGCAGATGCTATTTCTTCTTTACTTTTTTTTACAGTCGGTTGCGCCAGTGAGGCCAACACTTTTGCATCACGTTCCCCTTTCAGTATGGCATCTATAATATCTTTGCCGGAACGCCCCATCACATCACGAAGAACGCTGTCTAAACGGATATTGATCAGCCGTAATGCTTTCTGCATTTTGTTGATATAGCTTGCCGCATTGTCCACCAGTGTTTGACGGTGTCGATAATATTGGCGCACTTTTTCGGTAAACAGGTCAGGAATGAAACTGCCTTCCAGCATACCCATCGTGTGTAGTTTCTGAATCCACTGGCAATCCTGTACATCGGTCTTGCGGCCTTTTACATTTTTTGTGAATTTTCCATTGACCAATATGGGAGCAAGGTTGTATTGCTGCAGCATTACAAATAAGGGCTGCCAATAACTGCCGGTGCTTTCCAATGCAACGGTTGTACAGCCGGTGGCTACCAAATGCTTGCAGAGTGCATGCAGGTCTTCGGTGTAAACGCCAAATTCTTTTACATCTTCTTTGTTTTGTCCAATGGCTACAAAGTGAGAGCCGCTGCCTACATCGATACCCGCCGCCGCTAAATTGACAATTGGCATTTTTTCAAACCGGTCTGGTTTAGGTTGATTAACTTTGTTCATAACTATGATTTTGTAAAAAACAGCCACCAACAGTTGCACAGAAATATTGAAAATATTATATGCGGGATGTTTGCTTCGCTTATAGCGAGGCTACTCACCAATCTTTGTTTCTGAATATGGCCGCTATAACACGGCCATTCAATAGCAACCCACCAGAATTTGAATCGAACTCTTACGTATCAGTTTGTCGACGGTTGGGATGGTGGCTGTTTTTTGATTAAAAACGCTAAGGTACTTAACCCCGCTAAGAACTTAAGGGTTATACTGCTTTGTTGCGCCTCAGAGCAGGAGGAATTTGAAATGCACCCATTGCTATTTGAAAATCGTAGCTAAAAACTTAATTTTACAGACATAGGAAATTACGAATTTGAAAAAATATCCCTTGAGTAAAAAAATTGTTAATGCATGTAAGTTGATTGAAACATAATTTGGACTGTAACTCTTATTTGCTGTATATTTGCAAACGTAAAAGATTAGTGAAGGGAACGGCAGCGTTCCCTTCTTCTATTTTTAAAAAAAATGTGCGGTTAAATAATGAGTACGGCATCTCCCTTGGAGCAGATTGAAAAATTTTTATTAGCTCTTATTGAAAAATCAGAAGATATCTTTCTGGTAGAAATAAAAATTACTCCGGGGAACCAAATCACTGTTTTGCTTGATGCAGACAATGGGATTACTATTGAAA
>DATCOF010000007.1:0-8551 GCA_036564845.1 Chitinophagaceae bacterium
TTCTTTCCATTTGCTTGCTCCGCCGATCATGCATTTCCATTTTGCAGAACCTGTTTTGCTCATCACGGTTATATACTCTGCATTTTCTTCAAAGGGTTCTAAACAGAATATTTCAATGGTTCCACCGGTTTCTTTTTTAAACAATATTCTTGCAGGAATAACTTTAGTGTTATTAAAAATGAGAAGAGAATTTTCAGGAAGATGATCGGTAATATTTTTATAAATATCTTCTTTGATCTCTCCATTTGCATAGATCAATAATTTAGATTGATCTCTTTGCTGCAAAGGATGGAGTGCTATTTTTTCATTTGGTAAATGATAGGTAAAATCGGCAATAACTATTTGTTTAGGATGCATTTAAAAATTATTAAATATTATAAACCCTAAGAATGATTTATGGAAAAGGAAAGTAAATTACTAATTTGTATTGGCGCAACGACAATCTGATTAAGCGAATATTAATTTATTAAAAATCAATAGTACATTTTTATGAAGATATGGATAGAGTGCCATAAATTTGAGTGTTGTGCATAATGCTAAAACCAATTTCATGAGAAAATTTACAATCTTTTTTTGCGTTCTTATTTCTTTTTTCGGCTGTCAAAATCCGACTCAGCAGAAAGTGACACAAGCTGAAAATAAGCAACAGGATAAATTCATTGGGTTCCTAAAAGAACAATGTAATGATTATAGCACAAAAGTGAATGATATACAACGTAAAGAATTTTTTGACCAATACGAAAAAAACATTGTCAATCTTTCGGATAGTATAGGTATTCTAAATAATTGGGAAGGCACAATTAAAGATATAAAAACATTTGACTGGTCATCTAATGAAGCAACAGAATTAAGGGTTGAACTTGAAATCAAATTATCTGATGATTATCAGAAATTGACATTCATCAGCGATAGAATTCTTGCAAATAAAAGCTTAGATTCAAATCTTATTTATAATCAAGTTAAAAATTTGACAATAGGTTCAAGCGTCTATTTTGATGGCTTTTTTTCTAAAAACAAAGCTAATAAACTTGATTTCAAATCCCCAATAACTTTTGATAATAAAGATAAAATCTGCGACCCAGACATAAATTTTTATTTGGTATCAATCTCAAAAAATAAATTGGCTTTCACAAATTCAGACAAATTCAAAAAAGTAAATGAAATACAATTAGCGATTTGGAAAACAATGGAAGATAGAGTTGAAAAAAAAATTACAGAATCACAGTTCAAAAATAAACTTCGTGATTTTAAAAATCTTCTTGAGCCTTTAGCAACAACTTTTACTAAAGAAGAAAAGCAATATGTTGCAAGCATGACAAATTGTTTAGTACTTCAATTTAACAAGGATTGACAGACGAAGAAATTATACATGAAGCGAAAAAACGGATTAAAGACGAATCGTTTGTTAGCATAAAATGGCTAATGAGTGATTTATTAAAATTGACAACAGATATTAATTATATAGACAGAATTTCATGTAAAATCACAAGGGATAAAAGGTACATTAAATATGAAGGACATGATCCAAATGGCTTCTTTGTAACAAAAAACCCTTTTTATAGAAATGAAACGCTACATGACATAATCATTATTATTATCTCGGCCACACTTTCCCTATTATCAGGATACATACTGTGGCGAATTGGCAACCGATAATGCCACCAAATATAAGAGGAACTAAGATTGTAATAATAAGTAATTTCTAAAAAATAATATATGAAAGTATACTACAGGTTGAAAGAGGATCAGCAATTAAAAGGCGGAGCAAATGATTATGAAAAGGGAGTCGGCGAAGTATTCTCGAATATAGCAGATGCGACCCAACAATTAATATTTGAAAAATTTAAGTATAAAATTATGTGGGATCTGCGATCTATAGAAAATGAGATCAACGAAGAGGGGGGTATAATAATCATAACGACAAAGGGGGTTGAGACAAAGAATTTTACCCAGTATCTTTCTGATAAAATAATTGATTTACTCAGGAATGCTCCTCAGTAAGGCTATTAAAATCGTACACACTCCAATTATTGAATAATGAACAATTATAAAGACAAAGACCTTAGGAAATTTATCGAATCTATCCCACAAGAAGAAGTGGACAGACAAACAGCTTTACAAGCCGAAAATAATAAAAAGGTTTACAAAGAATTTATTGACGGACTTAAAAATAATCATTGCTTTTTATGCAACTCATCAATGGACACATTTGACGAAACTAAACCCTGTTTTCATTGGTTTACTTATCCAAATGGAATTAGAAAAAAACATTTTGATAAATATCTATCAGAACCATTAAGTTTTTTTAATCTTGACGCTTATCTAAGATGGTTAGCTAACTCTGAAAATCCAATTGCAAATATTAATGACCTTAAAGATGAAATTTCCAAAACATCTTATCTTGAAACAACCTATCGTTATAAAAATATTGAATGGGCATTTTCGATAGGACACACTGATAAAGAAGGACATCAAAATGCCCAAATTGGTGCAACACCACATTATCATATTCAAATGCTTGTTGACAATAGAATTTTTTTGAAATTCAATGATTTTCACATCCAATTTACAGATGAAAATTTATTCACTATGGAACTACTAAATCAAGCAGCAGATAAAGTAAAAATGGAGCATTCTTATGGACAAGGTATTGGTGGTATTCTTGACGATACTGAAAATATAGAACTATTAGATGATTTACTAACTGCAACAGATGATTTTGAAAATGCACCATTCAATAGGCAGACTCTAATAGAAATGCCAGAAGGACAAACAATGTCAGGTGAACAAATTCAAAAAGCAATTGAAGAAAGTAAAAGAACAAAAAGACCAATCGGAAAAATATTACAGGATTATTTTAAAGACGCAAAAGCAATTACCATTTTAGCACCAGGTGACGGAATTCCTGAAATGAAAAAGCGAAGCGGAAAAAAATAAAAAGAGCAGGCAACAAAAGTATCTGCAAGTGGGGCTGGACGTTTTATTTCCCATCGGGATTTTCACAACATTTCCCTGCAACTATAATGTTCTTACCGTGAAACCCTGATGCCTGCTTAATCTTTGAATCATTGTAAACCTAATTTACAAATCTTTATAATGCTTAGTAGGGTATTAATAAATTATCGGCTTATTTAGAAGTGGAAATGGAAACTCCACTTAGGCACAAAAATAACCCGGCATTTGAGGTAATATTTATTAAATTTGAAGATACTATTCAGTAAAATGAAACGGGAAATTATATCACAACTTCACAGCAGTTTTGAATTAGCTGTTAATGAAACAGATGGCGTTGAGTATTGGTTTGCGAGAGACCTTCAGGAATTACTTGGTTATACACAATGGAGAAACTTTTTACAGGTAATTGATAAAGCAAAAATTGCATGTAACAACGCAAGGCAAATAATTGCAGACCATTTTGCTGACGTCAGCAAAATGGTAGATGTAGGTTCGGGAGCAAAGAGAGAAATTGAAGATATAATGCTTACAAGGTATGCCTGTTACCTGATTGCTCAAAACGGAGACTCACGTAAAGATGAGATTGCATTTGCAATGAGCTACTTTGCATTACAGACCAGAAAGCAAGAAGTGCTTGAACGACGGCTTAAAGAATGGGAACGTTTACAGGCAAGAGAAAAGCTAACTATTTCAGAGAAAGAATTATCAGGACTTATTTTTCAAAAGGGAATTGACAATGCAGGTTTTGCAAGAATACGAAGCAAAGGTGATCAGGCTTTATTTGGTGGCAAAACAACATTGGATATGAAAGCAAGACTTGGCATTCCAGACAACAGGCCTCTTGCAGATTTCTTACCGGCAATTACAATAAAAGCCAAAGACTTTGCAAATGAGCTGACCAATGTAAACATCCGCAAGGCGGACTTGAAAACCGAACCTGCAATAACAAATGAACATGTAAAAAACAATCAGGACGTAAGAGGACTGTTATTGAAAAGCGGTATCAAACCGGAAAATTTACCGGCAGAGGAAGATCTTAAAAAAATTGAAAGGAAAGTAAAATCAGAAGACAAAAAACTTCTGAAAGAAACAAAGAAGTTGAAAAAGAAATAAATTTTAAATACGAACTTCTACAATTTTGTTTTTACAATTTCTTCCACAACACCCGGATCAAGCAATGTAGTAACATCACCTAAATTTTTTGTTTCACCTTCTGCTATCTTTCTCAAAATTCTCCGCATTATTTTCCCGCTTCTTGTTTTAGGGAGGCCTGTTACAAACTGAATTTTATCAGGTTTTGCAATGGCGCCGATAACCCGGCCCACTGTTTGAAAAATATCTTTACGCGTTTGCTCTTCATCAATATGCATGTGACTGTAAATAACAAACGCATAAATCCCCTGCCCCTTAATATCGTGCGGATAGCCTACTACAGCGCTTTCTATAACACCTGCATGCATGTTAATCGCATTCTCAACTTCGGCAGTGCCAATGCGATGGCCACTAACATTTAATACATCATCCACTCTTCCGGTGATGCGGTAAAATCCATCTTTGTTTTTTAATGCACCATCACCTGTAAAATATAATTCAGGATAGGCTGCAAAATAATTTGTGCGGCAGCGATCATGATCTCCGTAAGTTGTTCTTAAAATTGCAGGCCATGGCGCTTTGATGCAAAGGTTGCCTTTTAATAAACCATCTTCATCCGGCTCTGTTGCTTCATTGCCTTTTTCATCTACCAACACGGGTTGTACGCCGGGCAATGGCAATGTTGCCCACCCCGGTTTTGCAGGGGTGATGCCTGCCAGATTTGAAATTAAAATTCCTCCTGTTTCTGTCTGCCACCATGTATCAACTATCGGGCATTTTCCTTTGCCAATATTTTCATCATACCAATGCCATGCTTCTTCGTTTATCGGTTCGCCAACTGTTCCCAAAACTTTTAATGATGAAAGATCTTTTCCTTTCAATGGTTCCAAACCATAACTCATCAAACTTCTTATGGCAGTTGGTGCGGTGTAAATTGTGTTCACTTTGTATTTATCAACGATATCCCAAAAGCGTCCGGCATCGGGCCATGTAGGGATCCCTTCAAACATTACGCTGGTAGCACCTGCACTTAAAGGTCCGTACAAAATATAACTGTGACCTGTTATCCAGCCCACATCTGCCGTGCAGAAAAATACATCTCCGGGTTTATATTGAAACACATTTATAAAAGTATAGTTGGTCCAAACCATGTAACCGGCGCTGCTGTGCACAACACCTTTTGGTTTACCGGTAGACCCCGAAGTGTATAAAATAAACAGGGGATCTTCGGCATCCATTTCTGTTGCCGGCATGGAGATAATATTATTTTTCTCTATTTGTGATTCAGCATATTCCATTTCATCTTCCCACCAAACATCTCTTCCTTTTATCATGGAGATCGGCGTTCTTGTTCTTGTATAAACAATCACTTTTTTAATAGTTCTGTTGCCGATCAATGCATCATCGATAATAGATTTAAGCGGAATGTCTTTACCGCCGCGGTATGCGCCATCGCATGTAACAATATATTCTGCCTGCGCATCAAATAGCCTGTCAGCAATACTTTGCGCAGAAAATCCGCCGAATATTACGCTATGAATTGCTCCGATCCTTGCACAACCTAAAACGGCATAAGCAAGCTCGGGAACCATTCCCATGTAGATACAAACGCGGTCACCTTTTTTTACGCCATTGTTTTTTAGCACCTGCGCAAACTGGCAAACTCTTTTATGTAATCTTGAATATGTTACAACCCTTGTTCTCTCCTCAGGATTATTTGGCTCCCAGATAATGGCGGGTTTATCTCCCATTGTCTCAAGATGGCGGTCGATGCAATTTTCTGTAATGTTTAGTTTGGCACCTTTGAACCATTCAATTTTAGGTTCTTTAAAATCCCATTCCAATACACTATCCCACTTTTTCTTCCATGCAAAATTTTCGGCGATATCGCCCCAAAAACCTTCGGGATCTTCTACACTTTTTTTATAGGCTGCATTATATTCTTCTAAAGATTTTATTTGATAAGGGTATGACATTATTCTAAAAATTAAGTGCAAGTTAAATTAAAGAATAAAAATAAATGGAAATTTAATTTTATCTCTTCTTCAGCATACCGGAATAAAAAAAGAATAGCGCCTAATATCAATGGCTAACTTTTATTGCTGCCTTTTTGGGGTGGGAGGATTAATTGATTTATTCTTCAAAAATAATGGATTGAATTATATAGATGACCAATGTCATATTTCTGGCAATTTATTACATGTATTTTTAAGAAAATATCTTGTTATGAAAAAAACATACCCGAATGCAATTACTTCTTACACCGGAGTAAATTCTGATATAAGCCTTCAATACTGGAAAATCATTCAATGGCTTTTTTGGTTAATTGGAATAATTCTTTTGCTGATTATGTTTTTTAAGCCATCCGTTGGTACGATGTTATTCTGGAATATTTTAATTCCTGTAGCACCGGCACTTTTGGTTGTTGCAACCGGGGTATGGCGAAACATATGCCCATTGGCTACTACAGCCTTGTTGCCGGACCGATTAGGGGTTTCAAAAAAGAAAAAATTGTCTGTTTACCAACGTAACTGGTTTAATTTAATTGGTGTTACAATTTTATTTTTAATAATACCATTGCGGCATGTGCTTTTTAATAATAACGGGCAGGCAACTGCATTCATTATTATACTTCTTGGAATAATGGCATTAATTATGGGTTTTGTTTATGAACGTAAAAGTGCCTGGTGTTCTGGTTTATGTCCCATTCATGGTGTAGAAAAATTATATGGCAGCGGGGTGGCATTTACAGTGCCTAATGCCCAATGTAATGAATGTGTAAAGTGTTCGGTTCCATGTCCGGATTCTACTTCAAATGTTAATCCTCTTACATTAAAAAGATCGATGAAATCAAAAGCTATTGAATATCTAATGGTAGGAGCTTTTCCCGGCTATATATGGGGATGGTTTCAGGTGCCTGATTTTCAACCAAACAAAGGATGGAAGTACCTTGATATAGTATATGGCTATCCTATTATGGGAGCAATAGCTACACTTATTCTATATCTATTTATAATAGAAATAACCGAACACAAAAAGCGAAAACAAATTGTAAATATTTTTGCTGCAGCAGCCGTTTCCTGTTATTACTGGTTTCGTTTGCCACTTTTATTTGGATTTAAAAAAGTGAATTTCATAAGTACACTGGTTGACCTGAGTAACAGTTTACCAAACTGGAGCATGACAGTTTTAAACCTGTTAACTACCGCATTTTTTGTGTGGTGGATTGTTATTCGTAAAAAAACGAAACGAAGTTGGTCTATTCGGCCTGAATATGCATAAATAAAATAGGATGCTATTTATAATCCCATGGCTTGATAAATAGCATCCTGAATTTTGCTACGAATATTTAGTCTTGATAACAAAAGGTTATCGCCACCATTAGGATTTACACGATTACTTAGAAAGATGAACACGATATTATATTTCGGATCCGCCCAAACACACGTTCCGGTATATCCTGTATGGCCAAATGTAAGTGGCGATGCAAGTTTTGATGGATAAGGTTCTTTAAGGGATGCATTATCTTTTTCAGGTTTATCAAAACCAAAACCTCTGCGGCTTATTGCGCTGTTGTATGCTGAAAATAATTGTATCGTTTCGGGTTTTATAAATTGTTTTCCATTGATAGTGCCTCCATTTAAAAGCATTTGCATTATTACACCAAGATCATAAGCAGTGCTGAACAATCCTGCATGCCCTGCAACACCTCCAAACATAGAAGCGCCGGGATCATGAACATCACCACGAAGATGTTGTAAACGAAAAGATCTTTCTGTTTCTGTAGGAACGATCCTGCTAAGCAAAAATCTTTCTCTTGGTTTAAATCCTGTGGCAGTAAGGCTTAGCGGATCGTAAAAAGTTTTCTTTACATACTGATCCAAAGTTTGCCCGGTAATGGCTTCTACAATTTTTCCGAGGAAAATAAAATCATTATCACTGTACACATATTTATCAGAGGGGCCTAATTTACTTTGCACCATCCGTAAATACATTGTATCCTTCCAATCATTTCTTATGTATAAATTTTCGGCCACACGAACACTGAAAGAATCTGTTTGCCTGGTGGAATAATATTTTGGTAGCGGAGTTTTTGTTGCACTGTCAAGTGTTTCTTTTACAAATTGTGTTGTTGGTATAAGGCCCGCCTGGTGTAATAAAATATTTTCTATTAAAAGGTTTTCTTTGTCGCTTCCTCTTACCCATGGCAGGTAATCTCCCAAATGCTTTTGCAGGTCAAGCTTTCCTTCATCATACAATTTCATTACGCATAATGTGGTAGCGCAAATTTTTGTAACCGAAGCCATGTCAAAAATTGATTGCAGTGTTACAGGCTCAGGCTTATCATAATCATATTTACCGAACGCTTTTTGATAAACGATCTTTCCATCCTTTGCTGCCAGCACAACACATCCGGGATAAGCGCCATTTGCAATACCATCATTTGCAATAGAATCTATTATTGATAATTTAACAGCATTAAGTCCCACAACTTCAGGAGCAA
>DATCOF010000008.1:0-10044 GCA_036564845.1 Chitinophagaceae bacterium
CCGGTATATTTCCAGATTAAATTATCGGTACTCCGAACTGATGAAGAGTCTCCACGCACATCTCTAAGATTGGGATCATTAAAATCTGCCGTAATAAGATCGGCAAGAATTTTCGATCCGGTATTGGCTGCAAGTTGCCTGTTGGGAGCTGCTAATAGTTGATAGAAAGTGTTCTGCCTTTGGTTATCAAATTGAAATTCAAAAATACTTTCATTAGAATTTCCATTTGCATATAAAGTAGTAAACCAGTTACTGGCATCACTGCCATCAATTAAACCGAATTGATTGGAATTAATAATTTTATCACAGGCTGCAACACACTCAGTATATTTTTCCATCCATAAATAAACATCGGCCTGTATTGCATTGATGGTATACTTTGTTATTCTGCCTTTATCTGATGCCCTGTCTCCAAAAGTAGAAACCGCATTTGGCTCAGCCTCATTTAAATCCTGTACAATTTGCATTAACACAGAATCTTTAGAAGTTTTAGCTATAGGCTGAATCTCAGTATCCGAGGATGTTGATTTAAGCACCAACGGTACATCTCCAAAACTTCTTACAAGATAAAAATACATCAATGCTCTTAGCGCTTTTACTTCAGCGATACTTGTATTTAATGCAGCCTGTGTAAATGTTGCATCACTCGCTAAAACCTGCGGCGCAAAATCAATTACTGTATTACAATAATTAATGGTTTGATAAATACCACGCCAATTTGTAATACTATTTGTAGGTAAAATATTTACATTCATTACATCTAACATTTCACTACTGGTAGCTGGAGTAGTTGTAAGCATATCAGCTCTCAACTCTCCCCATAAAAAAAGTATCTCTGCTAACGGCCTGCTACCGCCATTTGGCGGGCTAAGCAGCGAGGCATAACAGCCTATCACCGAAGCCTGAACCTGCTCTTTGGTTTTCCAGTAAGCTGCGCCTGTTATACCATCCGAAGGCTTAAGGTCAAGATATTTCTTGCAGGATAATCCTGAAATTATTATTACAAGAAAGGCAATTTTTATCGTTAAATTTTTAAACATTTTTACTAATAATTTACTTAAAAAGATGCTGTTAATCCAAGAGTAAATGATTTTGCCGGTGGTGTATAGGAATTATCCTGGGCTACTTTGAAAGGATCAGAACCTTTTGCACTTACCTCAGGATCCTGGCCGGTATAATTCGTCCATGTATAAATATTTTCTATAGTTACATAACCACTTAGATTTTTAATTTTTAATTTATCCGAGATCTTTTTAGGGGCAGTATATCTTAAAGTAAGTGTTCTAAATCTAAGGAAAGACGCATCTTCCACATAACGGTCAGAGCCTAACCAGTTATAACCGGTTCTGTACAAGGCACGGGGTATGTCAGTTACATCACCTAATTTTTCCCATCTTCTTAATACTGCAGTACTTTGGTTATCGAACCCGTACATATTTGTGGTAGTCATTTTTGTACCGTTGATCACATCATACTTATAACGGTAATTAAAAAAGGCAGTAAGCTTCCATGCTCCTTTATAGTTTACAGATGCACCAAAGCCACCCGTAAATTTTGGATTACTGTTGCCAAGGTAAACAACATCCTGGTAGTTGATATTACCATCATGATTTACATCTTCATACATTGCGTCACCAGGCTGAAATGTATAGCCAATACTGGGATAATTAAACTTCATAAACACTGTTTGTCCATTAGGCCCAATAATGGGTTGACCTTTTGCATCTGTTGCAATAGTTGAGGAAAGATCTGTATATACACCTTTAAATTTAAATCCATAAAATGAGCCAAATGGATTATTTATTTTAAGAAATGTTTCATACTGTCCGTTCTGTGTAATGTCGCCTTTAGTTGATGGGTATAGAGGTGAGATTTCAGTTATCACGTTTTGATTGCTGGAAATATTAAAATTAAAATCTACCTGCACATTTTTTGATTTATAGGGTGTGAGATTTAAACCAACCTCAAAACCCTGGTTATCTAATGAACCAACATTTTGATCAATAGTAAAAAATCCTGTATAAGATGGAATGGTTAATCCATAGAAAAATAAGTTCTTGGTTGTGTTTTTGTAAAAATCAAGCGTAAAAGTAATCCGACGGTTAAACATGGAAAGGTCAACACCAAGATTTTTACCAATGATCGTTTCCCATGTAAGATCATCCAAAGCAGGCGTTTGAGGATAAACACCACCCTGTCCAAGATAACTAAAAGGTGTTCCGATCTCGGAGGCTGTTCCTCGGGTTATAAGAGCGTTATATAAGCTATAAAATGAGTAATCATTTTTGGGAGCATTTCCGCTTTGGCCATAGCTAAGCCTTAAACTAAGATCATCTATAGATTTAATATGTTTCATAAACTTCTCGCCAGATATCCTCCATCTTCCGGAAAGTGAAGGAAATAAGCCATACCGGTTGGCAGGCCCAAATCTTGAATTGCCATCTGCTCTTAACCCTGCGTTTATAATATATTTATCTCTGTACCCATATTGACCGCTTAGTAATAATCCTAAACTCCGTGTTTCTGACTGATTAGCCTGAAGCTTTGATTCAGAATTTTGTGTACGGGATGGAGAAGAAGGGTCTTGTAAAATAGAAGATGCTGTATTAGAAGTCAATTCTTCATGAGATGAGTTACGGTTATCATACGTGTTAAATGACAGGAAAGTAACCAATGTATGATTTACATTTTTAAATTGTGGCGTATATACAAGATTTGTTTTTGTTTGTACATTTATTCCATCAAGATCTCCATCATAAGCCCGGTTAACGGCTGGCTCTGTTAATAACCGCCCTGTAGCTGTTTGAGGTAAAAAACTTTTTGTCTTTGTATTATTAATATCAAACTGCACATCAAATGTTGCCTGTAAAACATTTTTTAGAATAGCATAATTTAAATTAAAATGCGGAGTTACTCTTTGAGAAATAATATTGTTTGTTGCAAGGTTTGCCATTGCAACAGGATTAACTGTATTATTAATACCGGTAATATTGCCTTTACTATCCAATCCTAAATAAGACCCTTGAATATTAGAAAACGGGGAGAAATAATTTCCGGAATTATTGCCATATTCGTCATACTCATAAATACTCATGTTGGGCATTTTCCGATAGGCAACATCTCTTAAATTATTTGTATAATTTCTATCATTGTTTGTATAAGAATAAGAGAGATCAGATCTGAATTTAATTTTATCTGAAACGATGTAATCAAGATTGATACGGGTGCTTATCCTGTCTAAATTGGTTCCAATAGTAGTACCCTTTTGATTTAAATAACCTAATGATGCAAAGTATCTTGCTTTTTCGCCACCACCAATCATTGATAAATTATGGTCCTGCGTAAATCCAATTTGTGTTACAGCATCAAGCCAATTTGTATTGTTGCTATAATTATGATACCAGTAAGGATCATTGGGGTCAAATTGAAACTCTTTAGTTCCCTGCGGCAATGGAGTTCCTATAGGATTTTGATATTCTTCAGGAATGAGAGTAGAGTACTGATCGCCACTTAGCATTGGCAACGCTTCCGGTTGTTTTGTAACCGATCCTTTAAAAGTATAGGTGAGTACAGGCTTGCCTACCCTGCCTCTTTTGGTGGTAATTACCACTACACCGTTGGCAGCCCTGGAGCCCCAAACTGCAGTAGCAGCAGCATCCTTTAAAATAGATATATCGCTAATGTCAGAAGGTGCAATATTTAAAAGCTGGGCATAGCCAACTTCATCAGAAGTTCCAAAATTAAAATCAGATGGGATCGTTGTTTCATAAGGCATACCATCTACAACTATTAAGGGATCAGTTGCGCCATTAATAGAAGATGTTCCCCTTATTTTTATTTGCATACCTGCTCCAGGATCACCGGAAGAAGCTGTTATATCAACGCCGGGTAATCGCCCCTGCAATGCCTGGTCTATGGAGGCAGCCTGCATTTCTTCCATTTCTTTTGCACTGATATGAGATTGCGATGTAGTTAAATTTCTTTCAGCAATCGGTACCATTCCATTATCTGCTTTTCTTTGTGAAGTGATCACAACTTCTCCCAAATCCTTAGATGATGACTGTAAAACCTGGTTGAAAACAGTTCTGTTGTTAATACTAAGATCAACTGATTTAAAACTGATATGAGATATAGATAATTTGTGGGCTGTATTAGCTATTTTAAGTGAAAAGTTACCATCAATATCTGTGCGGCTGGCTTTTATAGTTCGCCCTTCAGCATCAACTTCTGCAACAGTTACTCCATGTATCGGTTTATTATCAGGATCAGTAAGTCTGCCCTGAATGGTAACTCCCTGCCCCTGTGCATTGGTAATAATAAATGAAACCATTATCAGGAATAAGCCTACTATTATGTGGTAAAACTGTTTCATATTTTCAGTTAAGTATTTTAGTTTGATTATGGATATCTTAAATAATTATCAAGAAGATGAATCACAGTGCGCTGTGATAACTGGTTACTTGAAGTTTGATTAGTTGCCCCGAATACCAAATGAGCTTTTCTTCCCGCAGCATCAGTTATTTCAAATATTCCACCAGGATATTGAAGGTTTATGGTAGTAGGATCACCATTACTTAATTTAAGCAACGCCGGATAAGTTCCCACATCTTTCTTATCAGGAATAAGCGTTTTTTTATCAATTACGTGATACAACATAAATTTTTCCACTAATGCTTTATCTGCCGCCAGTGTTGGTGTATAATTTGGAACCGTTGGCGTGCCCGGTAATAAGCCGGCAGAAATAGCGGCCTTCATTGCAGTATTATTGGGAGCGAAAACGGTATAAAAAATTCCGGCATTAACGCCTACAATACTTGGTAAATAGGCTGTGGCATTTACGGTAGCATCATAAGCCGATGAACTTTTTAGATAATTCCAAAACATACTATACTCTGAATTTACAGCTGTTCCCAGGGCTGATAATGTTGTTCCAACAGTGGTTGTAACCGGAAAATATAATGGGTTATTAATATAAATTACCCGTCCGTTTTTGGCTGTTTTAAAACTATCAACTGTAATAGTTATATTCTTCTCTATCGTTCCCGCAGTAAGGATCTGGTTGCCTACCCACTTTACCACCTCTCCACCATATGTAGCGGCAACACCTGTACCTAAGAATCCCGGTGCGCCAAGATTATCCATATCGCTACCCGGATTTTCTACTACGCAGGAATTTAATATTCTTACAAGATCGTTCCTGAAATCACCGGCCTTATTTGTAAAAATAAAAGTATTGTTAGAAGAGTTGTAATCATACCCATTTGCCCTGAATACAGCATCAGGAATCATAAACAAGGTAAATTTATTACCATTGATCAATGAGTTTCTTAAATCAGAGCCTGCCAGAAGATTAACCATGAAAGAATACCTGGGATTGAGATAAGCTTTTGCATAAACTGAAGAAAAAACATTTGGCTCATTTACTTTATTGGTTCCGTAAAATATTCCATTACTTAACACTTTTCTGTCTATAGTATTGGTTTCAAAATCAAGGTGTGCTGATTCTCCAAGAAAGTTATTGGTACTTTTAAATTTAGAGGGCCATAATGTTGTTTGCCATAAATGAGAATTTATAAGATCAGCAATAACATTGCTGGGCAATGCATCTACTGATGAATAATTTTCTAATAATACTGTATTAATATATTTTGATAAAGAATCATTTCGGGGGGCCATCATAGACCATCCATTGCTTTGTGCATCATTATCTTCGAGCTTAAAATAATTTTCGTTATTAAGAGAAAATGCAAGGAGTGTATTATATGTCTTTACAAAAACATTATCCGTACTGCCTGAGAGAACCTGGTAGCGATGCGTAGCATCAGCATTTTGATTGAAGGATACCATAAATTTTTCAATCAAATTTCTAAATACACTATACTCAGGTTTTGTTCTTAAATACTGATCAAGGCTCATTAGCGGAGTAACAACATGGTCAATTATATGTATAACACCATTTCCCGCGGTGATATCCTGCTGCGTTACTTTTGCATTGGCCACATTAAATCCCGAAAAAGATGTAGTAGGATAAAATTTTTCATAATCAGTAGCCAGCAGGTTACTATTGGTAAAATAGGCGCTGGTAAAATAAGGGATGTATTTATTGTTATTATCGTTTACCAAATAAAAACCATTTCTGTTGGATGCTATTGCTTTAAGTGGCTGGCCGGTTACAGTTGTGTCGTTATAAAAGCCCGTGTAATAGGCAGTACGCCTTTTAAATGCTGTATTAGGGATGTAACCCTTTGTTGTTGATTGGTAATCATCAATTTTATCTTTATTAAATGCATTATAAACCAATAAAAATTGAACTAAACTCAATGCAGTTACAGAATCCACAGCCTCAACGCTGCTGAATCCCCTACTTTGCAAATATGTTTTAAAGTCTGCATCATTATTAAAAGCTGAATCACTTGGTGCAAACATCGTCCAATAACCTGCAGCGCTTAGGGTTTGCCTGTATCCTGCCTTATCTATTAAAGCTAAAAATTTTGTAAAGTTGCCCAGTGTTTGTAATTGCTGGTAAATAGGCGCAGCCAAATTATCGGGTGCTTTATAATAATCATCCAGCTTTTTTTTGCAGCTTCCAAAAACAATGATAAGGGTTACTAATGCTAAAACTCTTTTTAAAATATTCATCATTAAAAAATAAAAAATGTTACATAGTAAAAAATAATTCTTAAGTCGAATAAAGAAAAATGATCACTTATTAATTGAGTAAAATGTTGATTAAATATTTAGAGAGTCTCTGCAAATCAATCATCATAATAGCAATTCGTTTTCGTTTAATATTTATCGACCCAATCAAAGTCTTTAAACAAATTTTCTCTGTCTTAAAAAGAGGTAAAATTTTTCCCAAGATCATTCTTTTCAAATCCAAAACTATCCTGTAGTATCCTGACGCATAAAAGTAATCAGTCGCTGTCTGTGCCGCCTTTATATTTATGCACCTTTTTATATATAAAAACCTTATTAAAAACTCAAAAATGTTACAGGAGATCCTGTGCAACAGAGAAATATTTAAGCTCGATTATATCATTGGGCGCAGGCTTTTTATTCCATGCGTTATTTATCGCAAATGCAGCCCCAATAGCAGTTGCCTGCGCCATAGACGCAGCAAAAATTTCTATATCCGGAAAGGCAGATGCAAGCAAATTCATGTACAATAAATTTTTACTAAAACCTCCATCAACAAAAATGCGGCGCACTTTTGTTCCCTCTAAAACAAGCGAGGTAGAAAAGTATTGTTGTGCAATAACATCCAGCATCAATTGATGATACGCTTCTACATCATTTGAAAATGTTGAAAGATCTCTGTGAATAAATGGACATTCGTTCAGTAATTTTTTGGTATCTATTTTTCCAACTACATTTTTTTTCTTTTTTAATGCAGCAATAATTTCAGGATGAAAATCTATTGCTCTGTAATGCGAAGGATTTTTTAAAAAATGATCTGCAATGCGTTGTACCTGCATCTCATATTGATGCCCCGCAAAAAGGCGTGATGCTTTTACAGGCTTACCCTGGTAATGCATAAAACATAAACAATCGTGTTGTAATTCTTTTACGGTAAGCGGCAGATCATTAAATGGATTTAAACTAATGCACCATGTGCCTGTAGAAATTAAAATAAATGGTTCATGAAAATTAACCTGGTAAGGAATTAATGCTGCGGAACTATCATGCAATCCTATCCCTACATTATAATTGCTTACCGGAAATATGGCAGGCTTCACATCATCGTATGCTGCTATGGGAGCCAGTTTTGGAAGGATACCTTCTTTGCGTACCCAATCGTGGTAATCATTTTTTTTAAAATCCCATAAGTTAGTATGACAACCAATGCTGGTAATATCCGAGCAAACAACACCTGAAATAAGATAGCTTAAATATTGTGGAAGATGAAGGGCATATTTTATATGTTTAAATAACTCCGGCTTCTCATATTTGATGCGATATAACTGCATGCCGGAATTCAAACTTCCTAAAACCGGTGATGCTGTACTGTGAGAAAATTTTTCTTCACCACCATAAGTATCGTAAAATTTTTTCTTTAATTCTTCGGGATAAGGTTTAAGATAATTATAGAGTGGAGCTAAGGGATTTCCTTCTTCGTCTATGTAAACAAGACTTGCACCATAGGTTGTAAAATTTATTGCTTTTACATCAAACTGTTTTCTTTTGAAAACATCCCGAAGGGCATCAAACAATGATAAACGCAGGCTTTCAATATTCTCGCAGGGAAATCCATCTTCATCTTCTGTTTCAATAAAACGGGCAGAACGCTCGTAAACAATTTTATAATCCTGATCAAAAAGAAACAGTTTCTTGTTGGTTTTACCAACATCAAATATTACGATGACAGGTTTTGCTTTTGGCATTGTGCGTCTGATGATCCTCCCCTACCGGGGGAGGTTTGGAGGGGGCTTTTATAATCCTGTTGCAACTGTTTTTGCACCTCTTTCTGTTATAAGATTCTCTCTTACTTTTAATTTGCGGAAGAACTTCAATGGCTCTAAAACTGCACCTGCTTTAAGTCTTGCTTCTGCAACCAATGGCCTTACATCGGTGCGAAAAGCATTTTGCAAAATTTCCTGCGCCTTTACTACATCATTATTTTTTCTTGCTTCTTCCAGTTTTTTTGTATCAACAAGCAAGGCCTGTGCATAAGCAATTTTTATTGCTTCAACAGATTGCAGCAGATCTTCCAGCGGATCTTTTACATTATGCGATGCATCTATCATCCATCCCAAACCTGTTGCATGATCGAGCCCTTTCGCATCCATGCCTTCTACCAATTCTGTAAAAATTAAAAACAATTGATAAGGATTGATGCTGCCCACTGTAAGATCATCATCACCATATTTTGAATCATTGAAATGAAAGCCGCCAAGCTTTTCTTCCATCAATAAAAGTGAAACAATTTGTTCAATATTTGCATTGGGTAAATGATGGCCAAGATCAACTAACACATAAGCTTTCTCTCCAAGTTTATTTGCATACAACAAAGATTGTCCCCAATCACCAACCGTCATTGAATAAAAATTGGGTTCGTATGCTTTATACTCAACAAACATTTTCCAATCGTTGGGAAGTGCCGCATAAATTTCTTTTAAGCTCTCCAAAGTATTTTTAAAAGCATTTCTAAAATTCAATTGACCGGGGAAACATGAACCGTCTGCAAGCCAGACTGTGAGCGCATTTGAGCCTAACGCAACGCCTTGTTTTATTACATCAATGTTATGTCGTATTGCCTGTTTGCGAACATCTTTATTTACATGCTGCAACGAACCAAATTTGTAACTGTATTCCTGATCGGCCTGGTCCTGGAATGTGTTTGAATTAACGGCATCAAAACGCAAACCATGTTGTGCAGCCAGTGCTTTTATAGAAGCAGCATTTTCAGGAATGTCCCACGGAATGTGCAAAGAAATTGCACCGCTCGATCTGTTTAGCTGATGTAATAAACCAACGTCTTCAATTTTTTCTTCCAGCGTTCGTGGTTCACCACCTCCGGAAAAACGACCGAACCTTGTACCACCTGTACCCAAAGCCCAGCTCGGTATGGCTATTTGAAAGTCAATAATTTTTTGCAAAACACTTTTCGCATTTGCAACAGAAGAAACAACAAAATCAAATTTTTGTTGATGATCTTTTAGATGATCCGAATTAAAATCCTGGATCTTATTTTTTTCAACTAACATGGCAATCAATAAAATTATGGTAGGTAAAATACTTCATTTAACTGGATACTCACCGGTGAATTATCAGGATTGGTGTCCATTATATCTTTCATATAACTCCACCATCTCTGCATAACTTCCTGCTCCGGTAATTTATCTAAAATTTTAGGATCACTTACTTTTAAAACACCAAATAAACTGTTGGTAGTTTCATCTAAAAAAATAGAATATTCTGCAATGCCACTATCCTTTAATAATTTCTGCAGATCGGGCCATATCTCCTCATGTCTTTTTTTATACTCTTCCTCAAACCCTTTGTGCAACTGCATTTTAAAAGCAACACGTTCCATAATTAGTTTTT
>DATCOF010000009.1:0-8020 GCA_036564845.1 Chitinophagaceae bacterium
GTTTGGTGATAATGCAGAGGGAATTATGATAGCACCGGATGCGCTTAGAGAAAGAAGTATTGGTAACTCACTTTATTCCAAGCCGGGTTATGCATTGGGATTATTAAGAAATGAAATTGTTGGGCCGCAGAGATTTGATTACGCATTTAAAACTTATATCAGAAAGTGGGCTTATAAACATCCATCACCATTTGATTTTTTCAGAACGATGGAAAACGCAGCAGGGGAGGACCTTGGCTGGTTTTGGAAAGAACTGTTCTTTGAAAATTATAAATTAGACCAGCGGGTTAATGAGCCTGTGTATATTAGCGGTGATCCGGCGAATGGTGCATTAATTGTTATTGATAATCTTGAGCAGATGGCAATGCCCATTTATCTTGAATATGAAACACGAAGCGGAAAAAAACAGACTGTAAAAATTCCTGTAGAGGTTTGGCAAAACAATACCAGCTGGGTAATAAAATTAAATACTACAGAAAAACTTAAGTCAGTTACGATAGATCCTGACAGAGTTTTTCCTGATGTGAATTATGAGAATAATAAATGGAAGCAGTAGGAATTGTTTGTCTGAACTATAATTTATAAGATTAGAAGATTGTAGGATTTATTTTAGCAAAGAGATCTGTTTATTATAATTATCTCATTAACCTTATGACCCAAAATCAAGCATCAGACTGTGTTTCAGACAATTTCCATCTTCCACTTTTAATATACCAAAAGGCAATAGCAAATATTACTGTCCAGTAAATAAATTCATTTGTCCATGCTATTGTTAGCGATAATTTGAAACGTACCATTACCAGGTAAATATAAATTAGGTAACAAATTATTGCGATCAATTCTATCAGCAAATTCATTTTTGTTTTACCTGTACCGGTAACTGCATTCAGCCAGATCACTGCAATACTCATTAGCAACATTCCTAAAGAAACAATTCTTATAACAGGAATTGCATCATGAATAAATGCTGCATCCTGCCCGAATAATTGTAAAAAATATTGAGGAAAGCAATTTAAAATTACAAGCATAATAAATGTTGCAGAAAAATTAAGCACCATTATTTTTTTTATCGCAAATATCACTTTACTCTGTAACCCTTGCCCAATAAGGTTGCTCACCATTGTATTGGTTGTGGTAGCAAATGCCCAGATAGAAATTCCTACAAAGCCAAATACATTTCGCATTGCATTTGATATTGCTTTTGCTCTCTCTCCGTAGTTCTCTAATAAAATAAAAAATATCAGCCATGTAATTAAGCTTATGGCAAATTGCACTACCAATGGCGCTGCAATTTTTAATATGGACCTGCTGGTAGTTTTATGATAAGAGAGATCAGAAAATAAATTGAATTTCTTTTTTAATCTCTGTTTAAAGATCACAATATATACAATTGACACTCCACCAAACTCTGCAATTACAGAGGCCACTGCGGCGCCATTAAAACCTAATTGAGGAAAAGAAAGTGCACCATATATCAATACATAATCGAAGAAAATATTTATCAAAGCTTCGCCTATCGTGCCTATCATCATGTACCTGCTGTTGAGTGTGCCAATTAAAAATGAGTTGCCGCATTGAAATAAATATAAGAAGGGTAGTCCCCACACCCTTATCCTTAAGAACTGCATTTCCATTTCAAAAATTTCAGTTTTTATAAATGGCTTTAAACAAAGTGGCGCAACAAACCATGTAAGCAACATCCCGGCTAAAGCAAATTGAAGTGCAATGCGTATGCCCTGTGAGAATACTTTACTGATTGCATCAGTATTTCCTTCGCCGCCATGCCGTGATATTAAAACCTGCAAAGCATTGCTGAGCCCGTTTCCGCTTACCATTAGTATCAAATAAAACACACCAACTGTGCCGGCATTACCCAGCGCTCTTTCTCCCAGGCCTCCTAAAAAAATACTGTTGGTGATAAAATTTATATTAGGGATTATAAGCGCAACAGAAATAGGCAATGCTATTTTTAATATTTGCCGGTTGGTGATCTTTACCTGTAAGCTTTTATCAATTGCTATGCTCATAAAAGGTTTGCAAACATAAAGGGTAAATTGCTATCAATCGTGAAACGTGAAACGTCAATCGTGTGATTTTTACTTTTTACGTTTGACGTTCAACTTCTCAGATAAACCTTTAAACAAATAAACAAATAAACCGTTGTAAATTGCCGCACATAATTATTCGCATATTGAAACCCGTTTTTGAAATAATACCCGAGGCCATTTTTTTTAATCAAACAAATCTTATCTGTGAAATAAGTTTGGATGGGTTTTCTTATGTTTTTGAAAATGATCAGGATAAAAAATTTCATGGCTTATCTGTTTTTCACTTTGTAAATGATGTTGATGCTTCAAAGCAGTTGAAAGAAATTTTTAAAGAGCAACCTTTACTGCATAAAAATTATAAAAAGATATTTGTTTCATACGCTGGTGCAGAAAGTGCTTTACTTCCTGAAGAACTTTATACTCCCAAAGAAAATGAATTATTGCTTGATACATTTTTTGGAGACTTGAACGAAGGATCTGTAGCAACCGATATTGTTACTGAAAAAAAAATATTCAATGTGTATAGAATGCCCGCTGCTATTCACCAGGCAATGATTGAAAAATTTCCTTCGGCTGTTTTTAAGCATCAATTTACTTCACTTATTAAAAATAGTTTTCCAACAGGAGATCTTCTTAAAATAATTTTTTATACAAACACATTTGTTGCAGTGTTAGTAAAGGCAGGGGATTTGCAGATAATAAATACATATCCTTACCTCTCAGGCGCTGATGTTGTTTATCATCTGCTTAATATTTGTCATCAATTTAATATGATCAATATGCCGTTGCTTATTGGTGGTTCGATTGAAATTGATTCTGACCTGCACAAAGAAATAAGCCACTATTTTAAAAATATAAGGTTTGATGAACTGCCCGCTGAGTATGAATTTACAAACAGTCTGAAAGAATTACCGCCACATTATTTTAGTCATTTGTTTTTACTTGCACTATGCGTATAATTAGCGGCATACATGGAGGAAGAAAAATTTTACCTCCGGCGAAAATGCCTTACACACGCCCTACTACTGATATTGCCAAAGAAGGCTTATTTAATATCCTGGAAAATAATCTTACCATTTCATCATTAAAGACACTTGATATTTTTGGTGGAACTGGCAGTATCAGTTACGAGCTTGCATCAAGAGGCGCAGAAGATATTACCATTGTTGAAAAAGATGTGGCGATGTATGAATTTATTAAAAAGAATGCTGCTTCATTAAGCTTTGAAAATTTTAAAGTAGTTAAGATGGATGTTTTTAGATTTCTGCAACAATGTACAGAGACCTTCGATCTTATTTTTGCCGGTCCTCCATATGCACTTACAAATATTGATGATCTTCCAAAAATTATTTTTGAAAAAAAGCTTTTAAACCACGGAGGATGGTTTGTCCTGGAACATACGCCTGCAAATAATTACAAAACTTTTCCGCAGTATAAAACGCAGCGAAACTATGGCACTACTGTTTTTTCTATCTTTATAAATAATTAAATAATTTTTGTGACGAAGGCTTCGCTTAGAAAAATATATAAAGAGAAAAGACAACAAATTTCATCGCGTGACAAAGAACGCTTTACTGATCTTATTCTTATTAACTTTCAAAAACTTGATCTGCCTTTTATTGATTGTGTTCACACTTACCTGGCTATTGAAAACCAAAACGAAATTGAAACAGATAACATCACCCGGTATCTTACATTTAAAAACCCGGGACTAAAAATTGTGGTGCCTAAAATAAATTTAGATGAAGGAGAGATGAAGCATTATATTTTTAATGATGATGTTGAAATGGCTTCTAATTCATTCGGGATAATTGAACCTGTAAAAGGAGAAAAAGTTTCTGCAGATGAAATTGATCTTGTAATTACCCCGTTACTGGCATTTGATAAAAGAGGATACCGTGTTGGTTATGGCAAAGGTTTTTATGATAAATTTTTTAAACAGTGTAATAAAAATGTGATAAGAGTTGGATTGAGTTTTTTTGATGCAGAAGAAATAATTGAGGATACTGATACTTATGATATTCCTTTGCATTATTGTTTTACGCCAAATTCAGTTTATACTTTTTAAATTTAAAACATGGAGATAAAACAGGAAAAACTTGTTGCCAATGAACGGTTTTATATTGAGGAAGACAACAATACTTTAGCCGAAATGGTTTATCATTTTATTGATAAAACTATCTTCGTGATAACACATACAGAAGTTGATGAAAGCCTTGAGGGCAAAGGGATAGGAAGGAAATTGGTAGTAGCAGCTGTTGATTATGCCAGGAAGAATTCTCTTATAATAAAGGCAACCTGTCCGTTTGCAAAAAAAGTATTGGACAGAACTCCTGAATTTGCAGATGTTTATAATGCCGAAAAAAATAATTAATGCTCAAGAGCTTCAGATTTGTTTTATTTCCATTGTCTGTTTTATATGGCATCATCATCTGGTTGCGTAATAAATTGTACGATAAAAATATTTTTCGGTCAGTATCATTTAATTTTCCCATCATTTGCGTTGGCAACTTATCAGTAGGGGGCACCGGTAAAACCCCAATGGTTGAATACCTAGTAAGGCTATTAAAAGATGAATATAAAGTTGCCACCATGAGCAGGGGCTATAAAAGAAAAACAAAAGGCTTTGCCATTGCCAACGAAAACACAACTGCTTTGGATATTGGTGATGAGCCAATGCAGTTCTATAAAAAATTTCCGGAAATAACTGTGTCTGTTGCTGAAGAAAGATTGGTGTCCATTCCGCAATTATTGCATGATAAACCCGATACAAGAGTTATTATTTTAGATGATGCTTTTCAACACAGGCAGGTAAAAGCCGGGTTGAATATTTTACTAACAGAATACAGGGATCTTTTTACAAGGGATTTTATTTTGCCTGCAGGAAATTTGCGGGATATGAAATCCAGTTATAAAAGAGCTGATATAATTATTGTAACCAAATGCAAATCGCATTTAACTGAAGAAGAAAAAGATAAAATAATTAAGGAGATAGAGCTGCAGGCATATCAAAAAATATTTTTTACAAAAATTGAATACGGAAGTCCTTATCATTTATTTAATAAGCAGGAAAAATTTTTATCTCCCGAAACAAATATTTTATTGGTGTGCGGTATAGCCAATCCAAAACCAATCAAGGAGATGTTGAATACCTATGCCGCCACTTATGATATGATGCGTTTTGGTGATCATCATATTTTTAGTATTGATGACCTAAAAGAAATTCAGAATGAATTTGAAAAGGTAGATACAGAAGATAAAATAATTCTTACCACTGAGAAGGACGGTGTTCGTCTTGCAAAATTTGAAAATGAATTGAAGAATCTTCCGGTATATGTTTTCCCCATAAGACATAAAATTTTATTTGGAGAAGAAGATCAGTTAAACACGATCGTTACAGCGTTTATCAAACGTTATCCATTAAAAAATTTACCTGAATGATCTTTATTCCGGGCAATGTTTTTGCTGCATGAATTACGTTATGTTGAGCAAGGTTAGCTGTTGGCTGCGTTTGCAAAGCGTGTGCAAAAGTGGGTGGGGAAATTGTTCTTAGAGGCGAAACGAAATTTGAAAAATTTCTACTCATAAAACATAAATAAAAAAGAGAGTGCGAAACACACGAAAATAAAAGTATTGAGCAAAACCCTGCCATTTATGGTGGAGTAGCGGAGCTTATCAAAATATATTTCAGTAATGACTTTAAATAGCTTGCATTTTATTTATAATTATTTTTAAATAATTTGTAAAAAATTTTATGTTTTTACATTATATTTGTATTTACATTACATCAAAATGGCAAAGCCAATAAAACATACTCCGGTTCTTAAAGGTAAAGACGCTACTAATTTTTATACTAAAATAGAAGAAAATAGGTATAAAAAAGTGGATGCGGACTATCTATTATCTATTCGCCATGAAGCCCAGAAATTAAAATCTATTCTGAAGATTGCATAAAATGGATTTTGCTGGTTTATCCCTTATCAAAGTAAATAACAACACTATTATTAAACCTTTTGATTGTGGTGATGATGATTTAAATGATTTCTTACACTCGAAATCGGTATTTTATTCCAACGAGTTATTAGCGACTACTTATTTATTAGAGGATGAAAATGATACTATTGCATTTTTTAGTTTATTCAATGATAATGTAAGAGTAGAAGAAACAGATTTTGCTTCAAAATCAGCATGGAAGAGATTTTTATCAGATATAGTATCTCATCCTAAAAGACATTTTAAATATTTCCCAGCTATTAAAATTGGAAGATTGGCAGTAACGAATACAATACAGAGAAAAGGGACTGGTAGGACTATTATTAGTTTTATTTTAGATTTAGCATTAAGCCAAAATGAAAATTGTGCTTGTAAATTTATTTCAGTTGATGCGTATTCGGCTTCACTTGGGTTTTATGAAAAACTTGGATTTAATTACTTTACAGAAAAAGATTTAAATGAAGATACCCGACAAATGTATATTGACTTAACTCCGTTAATTAATTCTTGATAAATCATTCGCTAATATCTTCGCTAAACCCGTGGCGTTGGGCAATTTTCATTACGCTTTTACGCAATAGCTATGACCCAACTGCGAAGCAGAAAAAGAAAGAACAATGAAAAAGGATTATAATGGGATTACGTTATGTAATTTTGGTTAGCCTTTTTAGAAGAGCAAAGCAGAGCAAAAGTGGAAGGAAAATTGTTCTTAGAGGCGAAGCGAAATTGATCCGTGTTTTTGTCAATTTCTTTCTTTATTATAACGAAGTAAAAAACATTTCTAATTCACTTACTGCATCTGTAATTAGAGGATTGTTTTTATCCGTAATAAAGCCAAAATAAGCATGGTCGTTTGTGCCTTCTATTTGTACCTCAAAACCATATTGATAAATATTTGAATGTTCATCTCCATCAACCCAATTACAAAACAGTTTTGATTGTTTATAATCAGGGCATTCATAAATAATGAAGGTTTCATTTTCTGAATTTTCTAAAAAATCCTGAACTATTGCAACTATTGTTGAATGGACATTTGTGTCTTTATAATCTTTACCTTTTTCTTTTGGGAGCGACTGATCAAACTTAAATATAATACCGTAACCAAACTCTAAAAGAGTGGGGAACTTAGCATCAAGATTTTCGTAAATACTTGTGTCAAACGATACGGTATATATACGACCTTTATCTGTAAAAAACAGATAATCTATACCGTCATCACTTTCGGTTTTGAAAAAAGAGTAATGATTAACCAATACTAAGTTTGCCTTTTTTAAGCCTGTCCTTAAATTCTATCGTGCGAGCTTCTATTTTAGCAATAGCTTCTAACTTTTTAGCACGAAGTTCTTCAAAGAAGGCAACAGCTTTAGCGTTGTTATTTTCAGATATGACGACCTTCTTTAACATGGTGAGAAGTTTTTTTAAAGTTTTATTTATACAAATATAAATAAAAGACTACAACTTTTCCACAAAACGTGGATATGTGGATAAAATTATAAAAACTTTTTGATTTTATAACAAATTTTCCGTATTTAAAATAAAGAGATATAATCTTCGCTAAACCCGTGGCGTTGGGCAATTTTCCTGACACTTTTTCTCTTGGCTGTGTAGCGCCTGCTTATACATAACGCTTAATTATAAGCCTTTTTCATTGCCAAGTCATAGCTATTGCGATTTTTCGCCGTGCTGGCTTAGAGTGAAGGTAGGGAAAAATCGCAATAGCTATGACCCAACTGCGAAGCAGAAAAAGAAAGGACAATGAAAAAGGATTATAATTAATGTTATGTTAAGTATAATAAAGACAGTCATGGGTTTAAATAGTCGTTACCCAATTGAGTTATATAAAAAGCATACGAAGCTTTTTTATTTTTCGTAATTGTTTTTGCTGATTGATAATATGCCCCGTTCAATAAGTTAAAATATTGTATCGTAAGTATAGGGAACAACCAGCTCAACGTTTTTTTTTCTTATAAAAAAAATAT
>DATCOF010000010.1:0-11284 GCA_036564845.1 Chitinophagaceae bacterium
ACTATATACCTCTTCAAATTTGCATTCAATAATTAGATTACCTTCTTTGTCAATGAAGCCCCATTTTTTATTTATTTCTATTGCTGCCAAATCAATATCGGGGTCAAAGGAAACTTTACTAAAAGAGTATGCATTGTCAAATTTGTACCCAATTATTAATTTGCCTGATTTATCAATGAAGCCCCATTTACTATCTCCATAATTTTTATATTCTCGTACCGCTGCTAGGCCATTTGAGAATGATTTTGCATCTTGATAATAAAATGAAAGAACTTCGTCAAAGTGACTATTAATAAACCCCCATTTACCTTTTTCTTCCCACTTTTTTGTGATGGGCTTTTGAACTGCTGCTAAACCATCAGAAAATTGTCTCACATTATTGTATAAATATGCTTGGTTAATAATCCTTCCTTTTTTATCAATAAAGCCATAGCAGGGGATAGAAAAATATCTTAAATTATATCTCTTGATAAAATTCAAATGATTAAATGCCCCAATGGTACAAACAGCTACCCCGTCTTCATTAAAATCACCTATAAAATCAAAATGAAATGGGACGACTAATTTATTACTGTCATTAATAATGCCCCACTTGTTATTTTTTTTGACTGGCAATAATTTTTCATAATAACCATCGCCGTCTGTTAATGTACCACAATCGTCATATTCGCATTTAAAAATATCGTTACCAAATTCGTTAATTATTCCTATTTTAATTCCAGTAAATTTCTTTCGGGCTGCTTTAGAAAAGTATCTTCCAGTATAATTAAAAAATTCACTTACCCAAATATATTTATGTTGTAGTTTAATTCTCTTTTCACCTTTTTGGTTTATGAAAAACTGGAATTTTCCGAATAGGTTTTCGTCTTCAACAATTGCCAGTTCATCATCTAACTCGGATATGTAAGTAAAAGTCGAAGCGTTGATAAACTTACATGGTATTGTAACCTTTTTTTCTCCAAATGAATAATAACCCCATCTACTTTTTTTTCTGTACGGGATTAAAAATTCATTTGTCATAAGTATTTTTTTCTTTTGCTATTTGAACTCTTCGTCAATTAATTGGGGTCTGTCAAAGTTGCCATTAACGTTCAGTGTTGCTGTGAAAAACAATAATGGTAGATTTCTATTTAGTATACCCCTTGAATGTGATAAGCACAGGCTCAATAGCGCCAGGGATATTGTCCGCAACAAACATATCTTCATCCAAGTGACCGAAAGCCACCACGTAACTTCGTGATTCATTAACAACTGAAATGAAGTCCTCAAATTCTTTCTTATCATAGCCAACCTTAGTGCCAGTAACCCATTCTCCATTTGTGTTTCTTAGGAAATCCATTTCTATTTCAGTTTCGAGTATGTGTTTAAAATGAATATGCAGGTCATGGTTTTTAAAGTTTTGTACTAATATTTCATAGTTAGCTACAGCCATTGCCCAGTCTTCAAAAACTATCCCGATAACAGGCGGTTCCGTCTCTCTTGTCGGCGCAAAAAATTTTACTAAAATAGCTTGCATGTAACTGTCTCTTATTTCCATATTTATTAAGTTTTATAAATTGTAAAAGCAATTAATATTTTTGTGAGGTCAGTTGTCCAACCATGCAATCCCACAAATAAATAACCCCTGTCAAACAACAAAACACCAATGTCCTTTAATACCCTACATTAGGCATTACAGTCCAATATTGTATTGCCGCAACTCAAATCTAAAACATTGCGGCAATCCACCCAAATTGGAATGATTGCCGAAATTCAATTGCTCCTCATTGGATGCTGTACAGGTGAATACACAACAATGATACTATGAAAAACGAAGGCATCATAACTTTTGGAAAGTTTTAAACTTTCCAAAAGTTTTATTCCTTCCATTCACCATTATAAGACACTTTGAAATTCTAAGCGTATGATAATTTTCCTTTGGGTTCAGGAATATGGCGGAAGAGTGATGTTGCAGTTTCTATCCATTCTTCTATAGTAGTTTCGGCATTTTGCAAAGCTTCTGCGTAAGTCCTCCCGTCTGCCATACAGCCTGATAATTCCGGTACTTCTGCAATAAAAGAATTGTCTTCTTTGCTCCAGTAGATAATGATTTCATATTTAGCGTTCATCCTGTATCATTTTATATTTTAGCAATATATTTCTTACTTGTTTAACCTGATAAGATTTTGCTTTGCTACCCAAAGACTGAATATTTATTATTTCATCAACATCTTCTTTCCAAAAAATATGATGACTTCCTTTTATTCGGTAGCTAAAATTAAAATTACGTAATAACTTAATCAGATCATTAAATTCTATATTATTATCTGAGTTACCAGATAAGATTTTGAGGATTAATTTATTCAATTGTGCCATACCAAAATAATTATTATAATCAACTCTCCCCTTTCATCTCCTCCGCCCATTTATCTCTTTCATCAGGGCTAAACTTCCAGGGGGCAAAATTATTTTCAATGTTGCTGAACATGCCGTTCCATTCTGCGGGAGCATTGCTTTCTTCCATCACCAATGAGCGGCGCAATTCTAAAATTATATCAAGAGGGCTTATGCTTACAGGACATTCTTCTACGCATGCATTGCATGTGGTGCAAGCCCGTAGTTCTTCAGTAGTAATATAATCGTGCAGCAATGTTTTATTATCAGGTGTAAAAGTTTTGCCTGCCTGCCGGTAGGCAGGTTGTCTATTTATATTTCTTCCTACTTCTTCCATGCGGTCGCGTGTGTCCATCATTATTTTACGCGGATTTAAAAGCTTGCCCGTTTTGTTGGCAGGGCAGGCAACTGTGCATCTTCCACATTCTGTACAACTGTAAGCATCCAAAAGATTTTTCCAGCTTAGATCAAAAATATCTTTTGCGCCGAATTTTGGAGCTGTCTCCGAAGCCTCTGTGGGAGCCAGTTCCGGCTTGAACATATAAGTAACTTCATTCTGCACATTCTGCATGTTCTCCATCTTACCTTTTGGTTCAAGCCTTCCATAATATGCATTTGGGAAGGCAAGCAAAATATGAAGATGCTTACTGTAAGGAAGATAATTTAAGAAAGCAAAAATACCTGTAATGTGCAACCACCAGCATGTTCTTTCAATACCTATCAAAGTTGATGAAGAAAAATGTTGTAATAACGGAGCAAACACACCTGACAAAATAAAATTTCCATGATCAACATAATGTTCACTGCCCTGTAATTGTAAAGCTCTGTCGGCAGAGTTCATCGTAAGAAACAATGTCATCAAAATTATTTCTGTGATAAGAATATAATTTGCATCGCTTCGCGGCCAGCCATCAAGTTCATGCTTCATAAAGCGATTAAGCTTTAAAATATTTCTTCTTACTAAAAATGCAACACAAACTGAAAGCACGCCAAGTGCTAAAATTTCAAAGAAGTCTATTACGAAAGAATATAAGCTACCTAAGGTTCCGGCAAACATTCTGTGTGTGCCGAAAACCCCGTCCAGTACTATCTCCAGCACTTCGATATTGATGATGATAAATCCTGCATAAATAATAAAATGCATAAAGGCAACCAGCGGATAGCGGAACATTTTCTTTTGTCCTAATGCAAGCAGTAAAAGATTTTTCCATCTTTGGGAAGGATTATCACTCAGGTCTTCATCAACACCTAATAAAATATTTCTGCGTATCTCTTTTACTTTTTTTGAAAACAGCCAAACGGAAATAATAATCAGAAGAATAAAAAATATTTGCTGAAGAATTTGCATATCACGAATATAAACATGAATTATGAAAACACGAATTGCATAAGGGAACACGAATTAAAAAACGAATTTCACAAATTGCGGAAATGTTATTTTTTTTCGTTTAAAACGTTTAACGTTAACCTCTTTAAGATTTGGCTGCCAACCGCTGCCATAAGAATATTCTAATTTCCCTTCAGAAGTTAGTCGCTTATTTCTTTCTTGTTCCTTATTTCTTATTCCCCTTTCATGGAACACAAGGCTTTAAAAATGTATCCAATGTCCTTTAAAACTTCCGTTGGAAAACTCAAGGCTGGGTGTGGGAAATTTAAAAGAGTTTAAAATACCGAGTATAATTTTTACGGCTCTCTTCTTTGTTTTTATTTTAGTAAGATCAATGTCAGGCGCAAGAAACCATTGGCGGTAGCGTTTGATATCACTTCGGTCGAAAATTACATTGCCGTTCTTGTCTTTTGCAATATTGCTTCTGGCGCCAAACATGCCTTCAGCGCCGTAACCCAATGCAACAGAAAACCAACGGGGTAATTTTATTTTAGGAAAAAATGATTTTACGTTTATGCTCATCCAGTCGGTAGCGGCATTGTAGTCTTTTAAAAATCTTTCAGTTTCTGATTTGCCATAAATAGCATTCGCTCTTGCATCAAGGTCTGCTGCTCCGTAATCTTTTTTATGAAAGGAAAATTTTAATTTAATTCTTTGATTATCCCATGCAAGTTCCTGTGCAATAAATAAACCTGATCCTAAAATATTGGCGGCATAATCACCTGTGCTAAAACCGTATTCAGATGAAAAGCCATCAAGAACTTCAATAATAGATTGGTAAGCCAACCCGCTTAAACCCCCGATCCATATTCTCTGTTTTCTTGATAAGCCACTCCATCGCCACATTTCATAGCTTACAGAACTTTCAATATAAGCTCCGTAAAGATGACCTGCTTTATCTACCTGCAGCCACTCGGCATCATCATTAAAAAAATGAAAACTACTGCGTGGATATTTTGCATACCAGGCTGCATTAAACCCAACCGTAGTACCACCATAGCCAACAATATTTGCTGCGGTTACCAGGCGTATCCGCTTTTTATTATATGGATAAAGTGTATGCCCGGCAGCAGTTATTTGTTGGTAATGCGATGAGTCAATTCTTTGGTGCAGACTATCCTGCGAATAAGTTGGCGAAATAAAAAAATAACTAATAAAGAGGCTGATCAAAAAACAACGTTCAAGAATATAAATCATGCATTGCGGGTTAATGCAGCCTTCTTAACCTGTTGCCATGTATAAGATTTACTTCCCAGTTTATGATTTTCTTTTCTTGTGTCCAACTTTTTTTTCAATGTTTCATCCAATTCAAATAATTCATCTGCTTTATTGGAGACAATGGTATACACAGCCTGAAGAAAATTTTCGTCTTCTATCTTACCAATTTGCTTTGTAATACTTTGTTTCAATACTGCCTTAGTCATATAAAATAGTTATCAGTAAAATTACAAACAATTCTTTTCATACCTTAATCAATTCAATACAAAATTCAATAACTTCCATCCCTCAAATTAAATTAAACATGGACAGCAAAACGCTAAATAGAATTGATGCATGGCTTTCACCTGCATACGATGAAGAAACAAGAAATGAAATAAAAAAATTGCAACAGGAAAATCCTGCGGACCTTGAAGATGCTTTTTATAAAGATCTTGAATTTGGTACCGGCGGCCTGCGTGGTATTATGGGTGTAGGAACAAACCGTATGAACAGGTATACTGTTGGTATGGCGACGCAGGGTTATGCAAATTATTTAAAGCAATCTTTTAAAGAAGTAAAGGTTGCCATCGCACACGACAGCAGAAATCACAGTCGTGAATTTGCGGAGATAGTGGCTAATATTTTTGCAGCCAATGATGTAAAAGTGTATTTGTTTGAATCGCTGAGACCTACGCCTGAATTGAGTTTTGCCATTCGGTATTTTGGCTGCCAGGGTGGTGTGGTTTGTACAGCATCTCATAACCCCAAAGAATATAATGGCTACAAAGCTTATTGGGATGATGGAGCACAATTGGTTCCACCGCATGATAAAAATGTAATTATAGAAGTGGAAAAAATAAAAAGCCTTGATGATGTAAAGTGGAGCGGTGGCGAAAAAAACATAACAATCATTGGTAAAGGGATAGATGAGAAATATATCGAGATGGTGAAAGGGCTAAGTATTTATCCTGAGGTATGCCTTGCAGAGCACGATCTAAAAATTGTTTACACACCCATACATGGTACAGGCATAATGGTGGTGCCACAGGTTTTACAGAGATATGGTTTCGATAATGTTCATATTGTAGAAGAGCAGGCAACTCCCGACGGAAATTTTCCTACAGTAAATTATCCCAATCCCGAAGAAAGAGAAACCATGAGCATTGGTCTGCAAAAAGCAAAGGATCTTGATGCAGATATTTTATTAGGGACAGACCCGGATGGAGACCGCGTTGGCATCGGCGTAAAAAATCATAAAGATGAATGGGTTTTAATGAATGGTAACCAAACCGCATTGCTTGCATTTAATTATATGATAGAAGCAAGAAAAACAAAAGGCACTGCGCAGCCCAATGATATGGTTGTAAAAACAATTGTTACTACCGACATGATAGATAAGATAGCCGGAGAAAATGGTGTGAAGTGTTACAATGTGCTTACCGGTTTTAAATGGATTGCAGAATTAATTAAAGAAAAAGAAGGCAAAGAAAATTATGTTATCGGCGGCGAAGAAAGTTTTGGTTTGATGATAGGAGACAAGATAAGAGATAAAGATGCAGAGAGTGCAGTCGCAATTATTTGTGAGATGACGGCGTACGAAAAAAATAAAGGAAGAAAACTTTTTGATAAATTAATTGATCTGTATGTGCAGTATGGCTTGTATAAAGAAGACCTGATCTCAATAACAAAAAAGGGAATGAACGGTGCAAAAGAAATTGGGGATATAATGCAGGCTTACAGGGATAATCCACCAAAAGAAATCATTGGTTCTAAGGTTGTCGAATTGCTTGATTACCAAAATCAAACAAACATTAATTTACAAAGCGGTGAAAGTAAAAAAATTGACCTTCCCAAGAGCAATGTGCTGCAATTTATTTTAGCGGATGGCACTAAAATATCTGCAAGACCAAGTGGTACTGAACCTAAAATAAAATTTTATTTCAGCGTGAACACAAAGCTTGATAGCGCTGCAGATTATGATGCAAAAGAAAAAGAACTGGATGATAAGATTGCTGCAATAATTCAGGATATGAAGTTGAAGAGTTAGGTTTCTATTTGAAACTAAGAAGAGCACCTGGTTAAAAATTAAATAAATGTTTATGAAAAAAATTATTTTCCTGGTGCTCTTACCTGTTATAGTATCTGCACAAAAAAACTATTCAGATCAGCTTGATAAATATGCTCAGGCGCAAATGGATGTGAAAGGGTTTAATGGTACAGTGCTCGTGGTGAAACAAAATAAAGTGCTGCTTAAAAAAGCATACGGGCTTGCAGACAGGGAATGGAATATAGCAAACACAACAGATACAAAATTTCGTATCGGCTCAATCACCAAACAATTTACTGCAGCATGCATTCTTCAATTGATAGAACAAAGCAAACTGAGCCTGGATGACAGGTTGAGTAAATTCATCCCGGGTTTTCCTAAAGGTGATAGTGTTACCATTCACATGTTGTTGAATCATACTTCAGGCATTGCCAGTTATACAGATCAACCTAATTTTGGAAAAGTAGGCACACTATCATTGGGCATGGATTCAATGATATCATTTTTCAAGAACAGGCCTTACAATTTTTCTTCCGGAACAAAATATCAATATAATAATTCAGGTTTTTTCTGCTGGGTTATATAATTGAAAAAGTTAGCGGACAATCTTATGAAAATTACTTGCGAAAAAATATTCTTGATAAACTTGGAATGATGAACAGTGGCGTAGACCGACTGGACTCAATATTACTCTTGAGAGCAAAAGGATATTCTAAGGAAAAAGGTAAATATGTAAATGCAGAATTTATATCTCTTGCATGGCCTTTTAGTGCCGGAGTATTATACTCAACAGTTGATGACATGTATAAATGGGATAGGGCATTGTATGGAACGTCTGTTATTTCTTCTTCCTCCAAACAAAAAATGTTTACGCCGGGTAAAAGCAATTACGGATATGGGATAATTATAGATTCTTTTGAAAATCATTTGCGTACATGGCACAATGGAGGCATCCCTGGTTTTGTAAGTAATATCAGCAGGTATATTAATGATGATATATGCGTGATCGTTTTATCAAATGATGATTTTAATGCTGATGGAGTAGCTAATAGCCTTGCTGGTATTGTGTTTGATGTACCGGCTGAATATCCTTACATACACAAAGAAATAAAAATAGATCCTTCTTTATTGGACAGGTATGTTGGCAGGTACAATGCATTTCTTACACTTGATGTTATAAAAAAAGATGGCAAGCTTTACCGCCATCGTGATGGTACTCCCGATATTGAATTAAAGCCTGAATCCGAAACAAAATTTTTCTACGCTGACGACAGTGACAGGCAACTGGAGTTTGAAGTTGACTCTACAGGAAAAGTTACAAAAATATGGTTCATCAATAACGAACAAAGAGGAGAGATGAAAAGAGTTCAATAATAATGAGTGAAGAACAAAACGTACCGGAAGAAAAATCAGAAGATCAAATTTCTAAATCAGAAAGTATAAATGAAATTTCGCAATCTCAAATCAGAAATTGAAAATATGGAAGTACACAAACACCCACATCACATAACACACAAAAAGAAATGAGGAGAATATCTGCTGGAATTCTTTATGATTTTTCTTGCAGTATTTCTTGGCTTTGTTGCAGAGAATATAAGAGAAGGAGTAGTGGAAAACCATCGTGAAAAACAATTTATGGAATCCATACTGGAAGATCTGAAAAATGACACAGCAAGGTGCAATCGTAATATGGCATCTAATATTACTATAACGACAGGGATGGATTCATTACGAAATTGTATGGACAATTTTATAAACGGGAGTAATAACACAATTACGTAGTTCAGGAAGTCTTCGGTTAATTAAGAACAAAGGAATAACCAATGACTTGTTAAGCTATTATGAAAGGTGGATCAAAACAACAGAAGGTTTTAGAGAAAGTTTTTTGCAACAACAGTTGGTAATCGCAAATACGGCTAAGACAATTCTTGATTGGAAATATTATGATCAGATTATCACAATTGAGACAACGTTCTCTTTAAAAGGGAATGATTTGCTATTTAATTATTCCGAAATTATTAATCATGATCCTGCATTACCTGTTTTAACTCACGATGTTCAAACCCTTAAAAAATTATACAATGATGTTAGTGACTATGAACAAAGTATTCACCAGTATAATTCACTTCTTAGGTTCGATAAAAATTTTGCAGATAGCTTAATTATGCATATTAAAAAAGAATATCATTTAGAATGAATGAACAACAAAACATACCTGATTTAAAGTTTGAATGAAAACTTGCAGAAAAAAGTATTGTCAACAACTATTATCTTTAAGAAATGTAATTTTATAAAACACTAAAACTTACGGTCATGAAAAAGTTCACATTAATCATTGCCATACTTTTTTTAAATGTTGTAGTTGCAGCAGCACAACCCAATTATAAGGTTGTATTTGACCTTACCAGCAAAGACACCAATGATCATAAAATGGCTATCCGCTGGGTAAAAGAAGTTTTAGCAGCAGAGCCTACTGCACAGGTTGAAGTTGTATTCTTTGGGCAATCACTGGATATGATCACAAAAAATAAATCAGTTGTTGCTGATGCCATTACAGACATTACAACAAAAAATAAAAATGCATCTTTTAAAGTTTGCAGAGTTGCAATGAAAGCCCATAATATCAGCATGGATCAATTGGTTGCGGGTGTACAAACAGTTCCGGATGGCATTTATGAGATCATCAGCAAACAAAGAGCAGGGTGGGGATACATTAAAGTAAGTCATTAAAAATGGCACACTTAAAAGAACATTGGTTTCCTTATTTGTTGGGAGTAGTAATCCTGTTCGTTATTTTGAATGGGCTATCATCTCACAACTATACCAGCAAAGAAATTTTAGCACCTGTTAAACAAACATCGATAGTTCCTAATATTTATGACCTCTCTAATTCAGATGCGGACAATCTTATCCGTTACGGCAAAGATATAATTGATAATACTGCTAAATATTTTGGCCCCCATGGTTTAGTTGCTTCAATAACCAACGGGATGAATTGCCAAAACTGCCATAGAGAAAGCGGAACAAAACTTTTTACAAATAACTTTTTATCTGTGGCTTCTACGTATCCGAAATTCAGGGAGCGAAGCGGACGATTAGAATCAGTTGAATACAGGGTTAATGAATGCATGCAGCGGAGTCTGAATGGAGAATCCATTGATAGCCTTAGCAAAGAAATGAGAGCAATGGTTGCATATATAAAATGGACAGGAAAAAATGTAAAGAAAAATGTGAAGGTAGAAGGAGTAGAAAATAAAGAACTTTCATTTTTAAACAGAGTTGCAAATCCTGTAGCGGGGGCTAAAACTTATATTTCAAAATGCAGCTCGTGCCATGGAGCAAATGGCGAAGGCCTCACAATTTCCGGCTCATACGTAAATCCTCCTTTGTGGGGAGAACATAGTTATGCAGTAAGTGCAGGAATGTACCGCATAACAAAACTGGCTTCCTTTATAAGAAACAACATGCCTAACGGTGCCACTTTTGATAATCCACAATTAAAAGATGAAGAGGCATGGGATGTTGCGGCATATATCAATTCACAACCACACCCAATAAAAATGTTTGCCTCTGATTGGCATGTGCTTAAAACCAAACCTGTAGATTATCCCTTCGGTCCTTACATTGATGCCTTCTCAGAAAAGCAACATAAGTATGGCCCCTTTGATTCGATAAAAAAAGTGAGAGATATTGCTATCAAAAAAAAATAATGCAGGCTAAAGCAGCCTGCATCCGGTATCTTCAAAAAAATTTTTTTATCCTGCAAAAATATATGCACAGCCATGTTCCTGTGCCCTGCCCAATGCCCATACACCTGATGGTACTATTTGTATACCTGGCAGTAATCCTGACTCCCAATCTTTTTTTACATCCGCGGCAGTCATCTTCATCCCATCGGCAACTGCAGCGCTAAATACAGTCATTGCAGCATTACAAACAGCAAACATAACACCACTTGCCTGTAATTCATTTATGCCAATTGGCACTGCTCCAAATCCCGGAATCTTATATTCTCCGGGTGCCGGTTTTGCAAAAGGATTTCGAACTGAAGGCATTTTAGTGGCAGGATCATCGGCTTTAAATACATCACCAAATTTGTATTTGGCCCAAATCCGGTCTTCAAATGCATAAGGAATTGCATCGTGGCGTAACACAACTACAACGCTTTGATCTTTTTCCTCTGTTCCGGTTGCCTGGTTGGTCATTAAAAAAACCCTTGGCCACGCAAAAGGCACCATGTCATGTGGACGGGTAGCATCAAATACTACACGGTGCTT
>DATCOF010000011.1:0-1831 GCA_036564845.1 Chitinophagaceae bacterium
GAAAAATATGAACAATAATAATATGGATAAAATGAACAATGGAATGGATTCCGCGTCAAAGATGCTTCAGGATATGAACAACAATAGTTCACAAGACACTTCGCATTAAAATTTTGGGATAACAATTTTTAAAAGCATTCCCAACGGAATGCTTTTTGGTTTTATCAAACAAATTAATTTAACGGGAAATAAATTAGTTGTTAGAATTTTACAAAGCCGCCAATCTCAATAAAAAATGCTGTGGATAATTTTTCTTTTTGAAGAACATTATCAATTGCAAAACTGGCAGCATTTGTAGGAAAAGCAACTACAGGATTCGTATAAATACCCCAATGTTTTGTCTCATAATTTACGGGAAGCGAAAGCTCGTAATCAAGAATGGTAAATTTGTTTTTATCATAAAACGTAACTGTCTTTACAGTTGTGGTTGTTGTGCTGCTGCTACTTCCGCTATTGCTGCTGTTTGAATGCCCCTTTCCTTTACCATTGCTGTTGCTGCTATTGCCATTACCATTACCGCTATTGCTGGCGGCAGTAGTAAAAGTAAATTTCCGAAACTCATAATAAGCTTCATTAAAATATTGCGTTCCGGCATTCATTTGAAGAGTAGGAGTTATTGTCCATTTCTTATTCTCTTCTCCGCTTTCAAAAGGATGAGATACGCCAAGACTGGAGCTATAATCTGTGTTGGTTGAAAAAAGCATATCTCCACCCACATTTACATTTACCACACCTAAATCATATCCGGCATAAGCTCCTATCATTCCCTTTAATTCTGAACCTACAGCAAAGCTGGCATTACTGTAAAAAAATTTTGATGCATATATGCCGGCATCCAGCTTTTTAATGCTGAAACTATATCCTGCATCGATATTAATCAGGTCTATTCTTTTTGGTTCATTTGGATTCGCCAACATAGCCACACCCGTGCCTGCATAAAATCCTGATTTATCAAAATAGCTTATTGATGAACGCAAATAGGGCACAGTTGCAGAATCTTTTCGCCCAAAATAAACCGCATTAGAAAGGTAGTTAAGGTTTAATTTGAAGTAAGATTTTTTTTTCGATGAATCTGTTTGTGCACTGCAATTGTTGTAAGAAAAGATCATCGATAGAATTGCTGTAAGATTAAAAAATTGTTTCATAGTCTTGGATTATTTTGTAAATATAATTTCAATAATGGATTTTTAAAAGGTTTTCGAACTTTTTTTATTCCATTTTCTTTACAATTCCTTTTACTTTCTTTTTAAAGATATCCAGTTCACCTAATTGTTGCTGAATAAAAGTATTGTCTTCTATTTTGCCGATCACTTTATCCATTTCTTTTTTAGTGTCATATACCATTTTGCGAAACGGGTTTGTATAATCTTTTTCCCGTGACTCATAAATACCCTTACACATCCACTCTTTTATAGTAACAGCATTTTGCAAAACATTTTTAAAAGTATCGGCGGTAAATTGTTTTGAAGTGATGTTTAAAATTTCAAGAAGCGAGGTGTATGCATGTTCCAGTTTGTCTGAAGGATAATTGTTCCCAATTTTTTTATACGCTTCATGTACCTGTGGCCAGCTTTGCATCTTACCGGTTTTTATTTGTTGTTTTATTTTTTCTACATCAGTGATGGTCATCAATTGACCGCCAACATTCATCCATTTGCTTCTTGCTATTTTGGTAGAAATACTTTTTTTCAATTCATCAAAAGAAGAGAATTTATTTTTTATTGCCTGTTCTAAAAGCTGTGTAGCTCCATAATAAATAATAAGGTCAGCAAATAATGTCATCGCTTCACGCACTTTGCTTATCTGCACTTTTCGATTGCTATTCTCAAAC
>DATCOF010000012.1:0-2406 GCA_036564845.1 Chitinophagaceae bacterium
ATTGCCTGCGATGTTAGCTACCAATTGTAAATGATCAGGATATTCTATAAATACATTTTCACTACTGTATTCAACTTTTTGTGCCGATGCGTTTTTATTTACAGAAAGAAGGAATATGTAGAAAATAAAAATGAGAAAAAATCTTTTTACAATTTTTAACTTCATAGATCAGCTTGCGGATTGCATAAAAAAATTAGAGTTCTGATTGAACAATATAGTATTGTTTTTTTAAGTTGACATGCAGGTTTTTTTTTAAGCCGATCACTCATATTTTCTTTTCAGCCATTCTTCCGGTACGGGAATAATACAAATATTCATAGAACGATTATCATCTGAAAGCATCGCCGATTGAATTTCTATTCTTGTTCCATCTGCACTAAATGTTGGATGAGGATGATCCGCCGCCGTAGGTTTATGGCCACCCGAAAGCAGTATCATTTCATGCGTATGCCGATCTATCAAATAAATATTTCTTGAGAAGTCATCACCTACTGCCCATCTGCCGTCAGCAGAACCGTTAACATGCCACAAGCCGCTGCCACTGGGCGTTTGGCCGACGATCGTCATTTCTCTTGTTCTTAAATTTACGATGCCAAGGCCTGTTGGTTTTTCTCTTGTGCCTGATGGGCCCCATGCTGCTTCCTGTCCCGGGTTTGCGCCGCTAACATTGGTTGCGGGTGCATTTACTCCACCTGTGTTTGTTGCAGGGATTTTTCTATGACCCATAATTGCAATCGCAACTTCATCCTTTGTAATTACTGCTTCATGCGTTACCCATTCATATTCTGCTTCAGGATAGAGAGGGCGCAAGCCTGTACCATCCGCCATAACCGTCCATGTACGTTGCGGAGATTTGCCGCCGGTCTCCCAACAAAAAACAATTTCTTCGGGAACCCACGGATTAGTTTGTACATGACCAATTTGAAATGGAACAGAAACAATATATTTTATTTCTCCGTTTTTTAAATTCACGCTGATCAATCCTGCGGGCCCGGCTCCCATATTTCTCGGACCGAATGAAGTTTCAATTTTTGCATTTGGTGCTAAGTGTTTTGCTGCTTCGTTTCTGCCAACACGCAAGTATGCAAAATCTTCATTGGCATCAAGCGCCATATCATCACCTGCACCCATATCGGCACTTACAGTTCCACAAATTTTTTGATAAGTTGAAGCAGGTTTTAATTTTCCCGCTTTGCTATCTGAAAAAAGTTTTGCAAGATCAACTTCAAGAATATTTACCGGGCCACCACCGAATCTTCTGCGTGTTATATCACCGGGAATCCTTTTGGTGGTATCACGATTTGCGTAGCGAAGAAAATATAACTTCATGCTTTTTCTTGCAACGCATAACATACCTGTGTAACCCCCTTCGGTTACCTGTACCATTTCGCCACTCTTTTCGTTAACTGCCATCGCCTCGCCACTAACTCTTCCTGATTTAAAAATAACCCAATTACCATCCGACGTCCATTGCGGATGCGTTTGATAAATTTTAGAATCACCAAAAGGTTTGCTAGTAAGAAATGTAAGCATGGTGCCTGTCACAGGATCTTTTACCACTTTTTGTTCAGAAGGAAACCGTGTTCCTATCTGTGCAAAAAGTAATACAGAGAAAAGCAATGTTGTAACGAGTAGAAAGAATTTTATTTTCATAATTGTAAGTTGTAAATATTATTTATAAGGATTAATTATTTTGTTTTTAGATTATTCTCTTCTCCCGGAAATAATGGCCAGTCTTTATTTTGAACATAAGCATCTTTCATCAGCGCTTCCATTTGTTTTACAATGACTGGATTTTTATCAGCAACATTATTTTTTTCTCCGGGATCAGCTTTTAAATTATACAATTCAATTGGTGCGTTTTTATTTTTGCTTACATCCAATTTTACAGCTTTCCAATCGCCCATTCTTACGGCCTGCTTTCCGCCGGATTCATGCAATTCCCAATACAAATATTTAGGAGGGGATTGTTGTTTATTCATGAATGATGCAAGAACAGATTGCCCATCGGTTTTTATTTTTGAAGTAACATTTGCAAGCTCTAAAAAAGTTGGGAACATGTCGTAAAGAATAATGGGTGTGTGATTTTCGGTTCCTGCTTTCGTCATTCCTTTTCGGTAAACAATGAAAGGCTCACGGATGCCGCCTTCATACAGGTCTCTTTTAATTCCTTTGAAACCCGCATTGCTGTTGAAGAATACAGGATCACCGCCATTTTCTTTGTGCGGGCCATTATCGCTTGTAAATATTATTAAAGTGTTTTCTTCAAGTCCATTTTCCTTTATTGCTTTTAAAATTTCGCCAACATATTTATCAAGTCTTGCCACCATTGCTGCAAAGGCAGCGTGAGGATAAGGATCAAAATGATGTTTCTCTCCATCATTACTTTTCGGAATACTTGCAGGT
>DATCOF010000013.1:0-6081 GCA_036564845.1 Chitinophagaceae bacterium
TAATTTATAAAGCAGTAAATATGCCTTTAATTACGAGTGCTATCTCAGGAAAAGTTTACAAACGCTCCCGCCCTTTGAACCCGGATAAAGTGGATATTGTTGTGGGATCACTCCCGGTAAATAATGAGCAACTTCAAAGAACGGTTGTGAATGTAAATATTCACGTACCCAATTTAAAGTTAAGCATTAACGGGATAACAGATAACACGCAACCGGATTTAGTAAAGTTAAAAACCGTCACAGCATTAGTCATTTCAGCCTTGGATGATAAGGCATTTACGGATTATTATTTTGATGTTCAGCAACAGGTACTCTTTGAAGATGGGGCTGAATATTATTCCAACATACGAATTAATTTTTTTTCAGAAAATCTTTAAAATTTAAAAAATGTCTAAACATACATTTGGATTACAAAACGTTGAAATGGGGAAGGTTGCTGTAGATGGCGGCATGGGTACTGTCCTTACTGCTGTTGGTGAAACAGTATCAGGAACAGCCGAAATGACCACCACAGACCCAACCATTACAGATATCACTATTGAGGAATCCGACAGCCCGATTGAATCAATCGTAGAAGCCGGGATCACTCAAATGGCGTGGTCAACTTATAATGTTGACGGTGATCAACTGGTTAAATTCTTTGGCGGCGTCTTCACTCCCGCAACAGGTGTAAAAACTTATACCTTAACAGGCGGCACAGGATATACCGATGGAGCTTATAATGATGTTGCTTTAACAGGCGGCACCGGAACAGGTGCCAAAGCAAACCTGGTTATTTCAGGCGGTATTGTAACTTCTGCAACAATTACCAATGGCGGTACAGGGTACACAGCAGCAGATAGTTTAACTGCAACCGGATTAGGAGCTGGAACACTCTTTGCCATCACCGTAGATACTATTGCCACAGCAACCACTTACGGTGCGCCTGATGCGGTTCTTGATATTGAGCAATCTCTCAAGATCATCGATAAGAAAGGAAATGTTGTTTCTATTCCACGCGCGAAGATCAGCGCCAAACTGGGACTGTCTTTCACAAAGACAAAACTTGGCCAGGTGGATATAGTGGCAAAAGTTCTTCAGCCTTCAAAGACCGGAGAAAAGAGATACACTATTCAATACGCTGCATAATCATGTTCTTATGAAATTTCAAAACGCCTCTTTATGGGGCGTTTTTTATAACTTAAATTATGGAAAAATTAAAAGAAGTCGCCGGAGCGGTACTCGATCATCCAATTCCTTTTGAGGTGGATATTATTCATCCTGACATTTGGCAAAGATTAAAAAAAGAAAAGAAGAAATCCTTCCAGATCAGACCTTCAACATTGGGGACCATGATCAAAATTTCACAGGAATTTCTTTCTATAGGGTTGGAGAATTTCAATAAAGAAGATCCACTTAACAGCAATTTTGCTTTAATCAGTGATCATGCTGAAAGAATGGCGCGGATAGTAGCTTTTGCGGTGCAAAATTCCAAACAAGATCCGCCAAAAAGCCTTATCAGCTTCTTTTTAGAAAACCTTACATCAAAAGAGCTTTATGCACTTGTAAATATTATTCTTACCCAAATAGACACGGTAAATTTTCTAAAATCTATAATCTCGGCAAGAGGAATAAACCTGCTGGGGATGAATCCAAAGACGCAGGGGAGTTCAGTAGCCCCTGGCACACTATAGGCGGTGTAATTAAGTATTTCCGGTTTACCTATGATTATGTTTTGTGGGGGATATCATGGCGAAATCTTGTTATGCTTCTCAATACTATTCCGGTTTATGAAAGTGAACAAAAAGATAGTGATTCAGAAGTGGGTGGCCTGGATGAACTGGCCAGTATTTTAGGAAATGCAGGATAGTTTGCATAATCAAATCCTATCACTTACTTTTATAGGATGAAATATTTATTAATCTTACTTTTAGTACCGTCGATATCTTTTTGTCAAAGATCCATCATTCCTAAAAAGTTGGATGACAATGCTTACATGTTTACTGATATTCCTGTGAAAATAGAAAATGGACATGGTGAAAAAATAGCTGTTCTTTTTAGTGGCAAAGTGGATAAATATATATGGACAGATCTTGTAAAGAAAAATAACAACAGCGAAAAAGAAGCCTTCGATTATATCGCCTGGATATTAAGCTTAAGGGCGCAGTCCTCTTTAAAAAATGAACTATCATTTGAACCTTTAAAGAAGCAGTTTTTTTTCAATGACCGTGAAAATTTCATATGCGATTACAAAATGATGGGAAGAAACGGGTATGGAAATTTAATAGAGATGTCCTACCTGGTAACTTCTGCATCAGAATATTCCACAAAAAGTGCAGGTGATACCAATTATGTACCAAGTAAAATAACGGTTCCTGATTTAAAATCAATATTCAATAAAACGATTTTATAACATAACTACTTTGGTTATAAATTAACGCGCTCCACGCTTGTTAGTGTTTTTACTTTTGGTGTATGGCACTAAATGTAACAGGTTATCCACTCGAATTTGACGCAACCGTAAACACGGATGGCCTCACAGCGGGCATTAAAACTGTAAAAGATAATCTTGCTGATTTAACAGATCCACTGAAGACAGGGTTAAAAGCTATTGATAATTCCTTAGCAGATTTACTTACTAATTTAAGAAAGGTGGGGAGTGATCCTGCACTTGAAAATCTATTTACCAAATACGCCGATCTTCAAAAGCAGGAACTTACTTTAAAAGATTCTTTAAGTAAGGCCACCAATCCTGAATCGGTAAAGCAGCTTAATGATGAGCTTTCCAATACCCAATCAGGAATGAAGGCTGTAGCAGATCAGGTTGCCGGATTAGTATCCGGCCCGGTTACACAGGTTACACAGGCGTATACAAGATTGCGCCAGCTAAAGCAGGAAATGGCCTCCATTACGGATCATGATAGCCAGGATTTTATTAATAAAAAAGATGAGGCGGTAAAACTTCAGCAATCGATTGATAACGTAAACAGATCACTTAAAATAGCTGCAACTTCAGAAGGAGGATTAAAGGCTATCGGGCAAGGTGTTCGCGGATTGATTGGCGGCTTTGAAGCTTTATCCGGTGCGATGTCTTTGATAAGTGGAGATTCTGAAGAAGTTGAAAAAGCAACTAAAGCGGTGATTGGTGCAATGGGTATTTTGAATGGACTCACAGAAGTTGCTGCTGTACTCGATAAGGAAAGTTCTACCAATATATTTCTTAAATCATTGGCTCATCATGAAAATACAGCCGCTATTGTGGTAGAAAATGCAGCACAGGAAGCGGGCGTTGTAGTAACTGAAGCTGCCACGGTTGCACAGGAAGGATTAACAGCCGCTATGCTGGCTAATCCTGTTGGTATTATTCTTGGGTCACTGGTGGCGCTTTATGGGGCCTATTTAATTTATACAAACACTTTAGGAAAAGTTACCGATGCAGAAAAAGAGAGAGCTGCAGAGTTGGAAATAATTAAAAATACACAGGAAAAAGCAATCGACGGTTACGCAAAAGAAGAGGCCGGAATAAATTCTTTACTTTCTGCTGCTAAAAACGAATTACTTACCAAAAAAGAAAGGCAATCTGCACTGGATGAAATGAAAACCGCGTATCCCGGTTATCTTTCAAGTCTTTCATTGGATAATCTTTATACCGATAAGAGTAATGAGCTCGTTCAAAAACAAATAAGCTTACTTAAACAAAAGGCGCTGGCACAGGCTGGACAGGATATTTATACTGAAAAATTAAAAGCGCAACTTAAGGCGCAAGATGATATTAATCTAATAATTGAAAGAGGTGGAGTATCTAAGGGAGGGGCTCAAGCTGCTGCTTTTGCTGGCATTTTAAAACAGGCTCAAGAGAAATTAAAAGATGCTACTATTGAGGCAGATAAAGCTTTTGAGAATCAAGCCAAAGAACTGACCAAACTTGGAGAAGCTCATGAAAGTGACCAGGAAAAGATCTTGGTTTATATAAAATCTCTTGACCTGTTTATAGAAAAGTCTGATGGAGTTGCTGCCGCTATTGCTAAAGTGGCAAGAGCGGGGGCTGAAATAAAATTACAGACTGCAAATGTAGTTGCTCCTTTTGATCCTACCCGTTATGATGAAGAGAGAAAGAGAGTCACAGAGAATGCACAATACCAGGTAGATGTTGATAGAAATTCTTATGAAGCAAAAAAACAATTAATACAGGACACGTATGATTTTGAATTATATAAAATAAATCAAACGTTAAATGGTGATCAAAGACAACAAGCTACCAAAGTTGCCTATGGCAAAGTGTTGGCGCAAATATCCTCATTAGATGAAGAGTACCGGCAAAAGAAATTGCAGGCTGATTTAGATGCAGCCAATGCTTCTGTGGATATTTTAACAACCGCAGGGAAGGAAGGTACAGATGCATTTTATAATGCACGAATTGCAGCAGTTAAGGCTTCCTCTGAAAAAGAACTGGATGCAGCAAGGTTTAACGCAGATTCTACAAAACAGATTTACGCTAAATTAAACCTGGATCTTGCACAAATAGAATTGGACCGTAAAAAAAGCCAGCTACAATTTCAAAGGGAGAGTATTGATGCACAATTGCAATTAATCAAAACAGGATCAAATGAAGAGCTTGCCCTAAGAATCAGAAATATTACTATTGAATCAGAAAAGGAATTACTGCAGTTATCCATCACAGAAAATAAAAAGAATGAAATAAAATGGAAAGCAGCAAATGATATCACGGCATTATTAAGGCAGGCTTCAATAAATCAGCAAAAGGAAGTTGACAATATAGGTATTTCAAATCTGAATGCACAATTAGCAGATGTTGTAGCTGGCTCCAGGCAGGAACTTGAAATTAAATTACAGCTTGTAGAGAAAAAAGCAAATCTTGATACACTTTCTGCTTCTGATTCAATTAAAAATGAACAGGTAAGGGTGGCAAAAATTGCCGAAATAAATGCACAGGCCTTAGCAGAAAGAAAAAAAATACTGGATGACTTTAATAAAAAAGAATTAGCAAATGAACTGGCAGCCATTAAAACAGTGGCTTCCAATAAGAACAGTGATCTTGATCTGATAATTCAAAACAATCTTTCCTCCACTGATAATGTTCTTGCCGCAAAAAAACAGCAAATAGAAAATGATATTTCTGCAATTACCAAAGAAATCAATTTGCTTGATGTTGAAATAGTTCATTCCGGAGATAAGACTGGAGATATCAGGAAACAAGTAAATGCATTAAAAGCTCAACTTGCTATACTCGGGGTCAAACTAAATAATGCTCAAAATGATATAGATAATTCCGGACTTGCAAAAGCATCAAAAACAATTTCTGCAGTTGCTGACGGATTCAGCACATTGGCAGAGGGCGCAAGGGACTTGAATCCCGAGCTGTTTAAAATTGTAGGAAGCCTTTCAAGCATTGCAGGAGCGGCGAAGGTTGCACTTGCTGGCATGAAGCAATTCAATGATGCTAAAAAACAGGCAAACGGCGCGGATCTTGGCGGCGAAATAGCCGGGGCAGTAAGTATGGCCGGTGCCTTTTTTAGTGTAGTAAGTACAATCAATGGATTCATTAATGGGGCTGCAGAGAAGAGGGCTCAATTAAAAGAGCAAGAAGACGCGCAAATTTTGGCTGTTCAAAAAGGTGAGATTTCAGTAAATGATGAATACCGTAAAAGATTACTGATCCAGGCACAATTAAATAAATTGAAACTGGAGGGATTAAAAGCTGAAGCGGATGCGCTGCAATCCAACAGCCAAAGCGTTTTACAGGATTATAATAAAATTCTTGGACTGATACAAACGGAAGGTAAAGTAGCCGTTCCTGAAGGGTTTACATCTGATCAGATAGCTGCTGCCAATCAGCTTATAACCCAGGGCGTTAGTAATTCTTTTACAAAAGCATATAATGCCGCTACCAGTCTGGCAGGAAAGTCTTTTGATGAATTACAGAAATTATTTCTGGAAGGGAGATTGGATGATAAAGCAAAAGAATTATTCCAAACTCTTGATCAATTAAAAAGCCAGGGAGTTGATATTGATGCACTCCTTCAAAAGAATATTGAAGATTCAAAACAGTTATTTACCGGGACCACTTCAGATAATATTTTA
>DATCOF010000014.1:0-9975 GCA_036564845.1 Chitinophagaceae bacterium
ACTAAGACCAATTCCCGGATAACCCTCCTTTAAAAGATAGGTAAGAAGTTCTTATTCTACTTCTACATTAAAATTGAATTTGTCCTGACCTGTACTAATGGTTATGGCTAAAACTAGTTTTAATAAGTACTCATAAGAAATTATGTGAAAATTACTTATTTTCTCTAAAGACAGCCATCATTGATTAAGCGTCAGTAAGAGCCATTCATGTTCTTTTTATTTATTAATAACCCGTATTTTTATCAAGAAATTTGCAAGATAACGAATCTATAACTTTTTTTTTCTTAAGTTAACAAAAAAAATTACGCAATCGTTTGAAGTTCTTCCGCAATCGTTTGTTAATTCTCAAACAATAACTTGTAAAATATTTAAGTTATATAAAAAAGTTATATGAGTATCAGGTGTTGTAACTAAAATTCGTTTTTGTAACTTATACATGCAATTAATAGCCTGTCAAATAATTTTTCACCAAAGTATCTTCTAACCCGTTGGCGGAGTTAATTTTTAAAAAAATGGGACAAAAGATGAAGTGCGGTTTTAGTTAGTAACCAAACCCACTACAATAACATGCACAACATCAGAACAAATTTCACTAAAATTCTCGAAGTAATAAAGGATATTATTGGAGATGAAATAAACGAAAAAAGCAATTATTTGAGGCGTGGCACCCATCCAAAGTTCTCTGATATAGCAAGCCTGCTTATTGAGATATAAGGTTTTGTACACCAACACTGCAAAACTGATGTCTCATTTAAAAATGGCCAAAGCCGACGGTGCTCATTTAAAAGAACTATCAAAAATAGAAAAGCAGGATACTTTAATATTAGACGACTTTGGTGTTCAGCCCTTTGATGCCGGTAGCAGAGCTTTACTACTGGATATCATCGAAGACCGTCATGGTAAAAGATCTATCATCATCACTGCACAGGTACCCGTAAAAAAATGGCATGACGTAATCGGTGAAAAAAACACTTGCCGATGCGATACTCGACAGAATTGTTCATCAATCCATAAGAATAGAACTTACGGTGAATCTTTAAGAAAAAAACAAAAAGCAAACACAGAAATAATGGAATCATTTTTATAAAAAAACGGACAAAAATTAATCACTATTTTTGTTCTGCAAAACAACAGTTCTTTATCTATTTTTAGTCCTCTTCAGCAGGCTTTTTTCAGGACCTTTTTGAAATCGTTTTTTAGGGGGCAATTTGAAATAGCGGAAGGGGGAGGGCAGTTTAGCCGGAATTTACAGTATGGTATGCAAAAGTGATTCGTGAGGCTATTGCATCACAAGGAAAATAACGAAAACAAACAGTAACCGGAATAAATATGAGAATAAAAATCAACAGGTATAAACAATACTTATTTTTTATACTTCCTTCATTATGCATTTGTCAATGTGTCTGGGGACAGGCTTTTCGACCAAGGATGAAAAGTATTTACCACAAAGGCTGGATTGATCTGAACAAGAATGGCAAAAAAGATGTTTATGAAGATTCCACTCAACCGGTTGATAAAAGGATAGATGACCTCCTATCCCAAATGACAATAGAAGAAAAAACCTGCCAGATGGCTACTTTATATGGTTATCACAGGGTTTTAAAAGATTCGCTTCCTACTGCAGAATGGAAAAATGAAATTTGGAAAGATGGCATTGCCAATATTGATGAACATCTGAACGGGTTTCCACAATGGAATGCACCGGCTGCTTCAGTTGAAATTATCAGGGATATAAAAAAGCATGTGTGGGCTATTAATACCACTCAGGCATTTTTTATTGAAGATACGCGTTTGGGTATTCCTGTTGATTTCACCAATGAGGGTATCCGCGGTGTGGAAGCATATGGCACTACCCCTTTTCCTACGCAGCTGTCCTTAGGTAGTACCTGGAATAAAAAGTTAGTATATGAAGTAGGCAGAATTACAGGGCTGGAGGCAAGGGCTATGGGTTATACCAATGTTTATGCACCCATATTGGATGTGGCCCGTGACCAACGCTGGGGACGGATGGAAGAATCTTATGGGGAATCACCTTATTTAGTGAGCCGACTCGGAGTTGAAATGTCCAAAGGCATGCAGCAGGATCATACTATTGTTTCCACCCCAAAACATTATGCTATTTACAGCGCCAATTTTGGTGCACGCGAAGGCCAGGCAAGAACAGATCCTCAAATGCCGAAACGTGAAGTGGAAACCTTATTACTCTCCCCTTTTGAACATGTGATAAAAGAAGCCGGCATCATGGGAGTGATGGCTTCTTATAATGATTATGATGGTATTCCGATTATCGGAAGTTATTATTGGCTTACCAAAAGATTACGCGAAGAGTTTGGATTTAAAGGATATATAGTATCAGACAGTGATGCGCTGGAATATCTTTTTAGCAAGCATCATGTGGCACATGACCGCGATGAGGCAGTAGCCCAATCCGTAAATGCCGGACTCAATGTACGCACTAATTTCAGTCATCCTTCTACTATGATACTACCATTGCGCAAAAATGTTTTGGAAGGAAAAGTATCTGTGCAAACTTTAAATGACCGGGTAAGAGATGTATTGCGGGTGAAATTTTGGTTAGGGCTATTCGATCATCCCTATATTGAAAATGCAGATAATTCTGTAAAAATAGTTAATGATCCGGAGCACCAGAAAGTCTCCTTGCAGGCCTCCCGCGAGAGTATTGTTTTACTAAAGAATGAGAATAACATTTTACCACTCAGCAATAAAATTCATTCTATTGCTGTTATCGGGCCGAATGCAGATGATGCCGGTTATAATGATACACATTATGGCCCTCATGGTACAAGAGGCATTACTGTATTACAGGGAATCAGGGAAAAATTAGGAAAAGATGTTTTGGTAAATTATGCCAAAGGTTGTGAAATAGTAGATAAAAACTGGCCTGAAAGTGAAGTGCTTCCCCAGGCGCCCACTCCATCAGAACAGGCACAAATGGATTCTGCAGTTGCTATCGCAAAAAGCTCGGATGTTGTGATCATGGTAATGGGCGGTAGCATACAAACAGCGGGTGAAAATAAATCACGTACTTCGCTTGATTTGCCGGGTTACCAGTTAGATCTTATCAGGATGATAAAGGCAACGGGCAAACCAGTGGTAGTAGTTTTTATTAATTCACAACCTATCAGTTTTAATTGGGTAAAGCAAAACATTTCCGGCATCCTGGAAGCGTGGTATCCCGGAAAATATGGTGGAACTGCAATCGCTGATGTTTTATTTGGGGATTATAATCCTGGTGGAAAACTCACTCTTACGTTTCCCCGTTCGGTAGGACAATTGCCAATGAATTTCCCTTCCAAACCCAGTGCGCAAACTGATGAAGGAGAAACGGCGCGGTTAAAAGGAGTTTTATACCCTTTCGGTTTTGGATTAAGCTATACTACTTTTTCTTACAGTAATTTAAAAATTACTCCTCAAAAACAAAATACACAAGGAAATGTCAATGTGACTTTTGATGTGAATAATACCGGGAAGCGTGAAGGGGATGAAGTGGTACAATTATATATACATGAAAAAGTTACTGATGTAACGACCTACGAAAAACAATTACGTGGTTTTGAAAGAGTTCACCTTAATGTGGGCGAAACAAAAACTGTCAGCTTTACTTTAACGCCGGATGATCTCGCTATATGGAACCGTGATATGCACTTTGTTGTGGAGCCAGGTATTTTCAAAGTAATGATAGGAGCTTCTTCACAAGATATTAAGTTGAATGGAGAATTCACAATATTGCCTTTTAATTAACTGACACATTGGAAATTAAGAGTGGTTGCTATAGTTTATCTATTCTATTATTTTTCCATAATGTGTTGGCTCGAAATAGACGCCCTGTGATTCCCTACCGGGCAATTAGGAATAAGGGAAGGATGTTTTGAGGTAAATAAAAGCACATCCATTTTTATTAAAGAGTTTTAAAATTGTCCATATATTTTCCACAGGATTTAATTCCGGACTATAAGGCGGCAAAAAAATTAGCGCAATATTTCCTGGTATTATTAAAGCCTTTGCTTTATGAAAAGCTCCATTATCCAAAACTATTATTTTAAACTCTGTTGGGTTTTGCAATGAGAACTCATTGAGAAATATTTGAAAATTATCACTATTACAACCGGGCATCTCCAAAAGGAATTTATCACCGTTGATAGGAGAGAAAGCCCCAAATAAGTAGGTGGTTTTAAAAATTTGACGGAAAGGGCAAATTGGTTTTATCCCTTTTGCCGTTAATGCTTTACCGTTTCTGGTGAATAGGCCAAACCTGCTTTCATCCTGAAAGTACAGGTTTATAGCTGTGTACTTTTCATCTGATTGTAAAATTACTTCCTGGCATTTTTGACTGAAGTTTTTTTAAAAGTACCAACCTGTTCCTCATCCTTTCTTACATGGCTTTTTCTGGCTACTTTTATTTTGCTCCCGAAATGACGTTGTGCATATTTGAGCAACGTGATGTACTTCATATCCTTTCCCATATCTTTTTCTACCCACTCTAAAAGTTCTTTATAACCCCGGATTCCATTTTTTGGATCGTTTAATTTTTTCTCAATCTTTGAGTGCTCCTCTTTAGAAATAACACTCTTCTTAAATCCTATCCGGCCATGAGTTAATAATGGTTGAATACCCTCTTTGTTATATTGATTGCGCCATTTTACAATACTGTTATGGTTTATGCCGGTAATTTTTGATAAGCCTCTTTTTGAAATTCCGTTTTTTTCGTGTCGCTTGGTTTCTATCAACATTAAAAGGCGTTTGGCTATTAGAGGCCCACTTTTACGTTGAAGCTTTCGGAGCTCTTGAATTGATTCTTTGACGATAATTGGAAAAGGATGTGCCATATTATAATTATTATATAGTCCAAATATATAACAAAAAAATCCAATAAACAAATATTGGACTATTTATTTTTATAATTGGTATAATTCAGTTCAATTGTGAATAAACCAGCCCTTTTTTCTGAAAATAAAAAAGAGGCTGCCCCTTTTAAGACAGCCCCTTTTAATTTATGGTTACTTATTTTTTATTTGTATTGCGGTATTAATTCTTTTGCCAACTCTACCATTTTCTTAATTCCATCTTCCGGCAAATTTCCTTTTTTAAATTCTGCTAAAACATTAGGCAATTTATTATCCATCTCCATTAAAAAATGTTCTTCAAAAGCCTTTACATTTTTTATGGCAACATCACTTATCAAACCATTTGTTCCAAGATAAATTATTGCAACCTGTCTTTCTACTGCATAAGGAGAAAACTGAGGTTGCTTTAATATCTCTACGTTTCTTCCGCCTTTATCCAATACAGATTTTGTTGCAGCATCAAGGTCTCCACCAAATTTAGAGAACGCTTCAAGCTCCCGGTACAAAGCCTGGTCAAGCTTTAAGGTTCCGGCAACTTTTTTCATTGATTTTATCTGTGCATTACCACCTACACGGCTAACAGAAATACCTACGTTAATAGCAGGACGAATACCGGCGTTGAACAGGTTACCTTCCAAAAATATCTGTCCGTCTGTGATAGAAATTACATTTGTAGGAATATAAGCAGATACGTCACCAGCCTGTGTTTCGATGATCGGTAAAGCAGTTAATGAACCGCCACCTTTTACAAGATGTTTAATATTTTCAGGAAGATCATTCATCTTTTGCGCAATCTCATCTTTAGAAATGATCTTCGCAGCTCTCTCTAATAAACGGCTATGCAAATAGAACACATCACCAGGATATGCTTCACGTCCTGGAGGCCTTCTTAATAAAAGAGAAACTTCACGATAAGCAACAGCCTGCTTACTAAGATCATCAAAAATGATCAGGGCTGCACGACCGGTATCCCTGAAAAATTCGCCAATAGCAGCGCCGGCAAATGGTGCATAGAACTGCTGTGGTGCAGGATCTGATGCAGAAGCTGCAACAATTGTTGTGTATTCCATTGCATCATGTTCCTGCAGGGTTTTCATTACCTGAGCAATAGTTGATGCTTTTTGGCCGATGGCAACATAAATACAATAAACAGGTTTGCCTGCTTTATAAAATTCTTTTTGATTAATAATTGTATCAACACAAATGGCACTCTTACCTGTTTGGCGGTCACCGATTACCAACTCTCTTTGTCCGCGACCTATAGGTATCATCGCATCAATAGCTTTGATACCTGTTTGCAATGGCTCTTTTACAGGCTCACGAAAAATTACACCCGGGGCTTTACGCTCCAGCGGCATTTCATAAAGATCTCCTGTGATCGGTCCTTTACCATCAATTGGTTCTCCCAAAGTATTTATAACACGGCCGGCTAAACCATCTCCTACTTTTATAGAAGCGATCTTACCTGTACGGCGAACCGTAGCGCCTTCTTTTATATCTCCCTGGTCACCCATCAAAACCACACCCACATTATCTTCTTCAAGGTTTAATGCAATGGCTTTTACCCCATTTTCAAATTCTACAAGTTCACCGGAACTAACGTTGTTGAGACCATATATCCTTGCAATACCATCACCAACCTGCAATACTGTTCCAACCTCTTCAAGGTTAGCTTCTACATTAAAATTGCTTAGTTGCTGACGAAGAATCGCCGATATTTCATCAGGTTTAATATCCACCATATAAATTGATTTTTATTTCGAGGTGCAAAGGTATGTGATGGCTGTGGGAATGCAAAAAAATTGGAATGTTTTCCTTATACACAATGAGAATAAAAATAATTCGTTTGATAGCTGAAAGGTCAAATCCAAATCCTTAAAGAGTGTTCTAAGGAATGCTGCATAATGAACCCGGTATGAAAAAATTCTCCTCAATTCTTACGGTAAAAGTTGTTATTTTTTTGTTAGTAGCAACAACGATAGCCTTCTCCTTTAAAAAATATCATGAAAAATTTTCTGAAAAAATATCCTTTCTGAAAGATGATGATGAAAATGAAGAACAAGGAAAAGACATGTATGATGAGGCTGCAGCAGCGCAACAATTTGAGTTTGAAAGAACCAAAGATCCTGCTTTAGGTTATGTGCCAAAAGAAAGGCTGATGGCTGCTTATGATATGGCTGAACAAAGTAAGCAACTTGCAATGCGTAGCCGCATAACAACTGCATCGTGGGTAGAAAGAGGGCCAACAAGTGATGTAGTTGGTGTAACAAATGGTAACCTTAGATTTGGAGGAAGTTCTTCAATTTCTTCCGGCCGAATTAAAGCTATTTGGGTTGACCTGGCTGATGCAACTGGAAATACAGTTTGGGTGGGAGGAATAGGAGGTGGTTTGTGGAAAACAACCAATTTTAAAACAAATCCTACGTCATGGGTTCCAGTAAATGATTTTTTTACCAATATGTCTATCGGAAGTATTTGCCAGGATCCTTCAAATACCAATATTATGTATTTCGGAACCGGTGAAAGAACTAATAATATAGATGCTATCAGAGGTGCCGGTGTATGGAAAAGCACAGATCATGGAGTTAACTGGAGCCTTCTTTCAAACACATCAACCTATTACAATGTGTCTAAAGTTTTATGCGATGCATCAGGTAATTTATATGTAGGTACCATTGCTGCATCAGGAGGAACAGGCGGGCTTTTCAGATCTACCAACAACGGCACAAGCTTTACTACTATTTCTGCAACAGGCGTAGATGCTAAAGTGGCCGATTTTGTTATAAGCTCTACCGGAAGATTGCATGTTTGTTATGGCTACCGGTCAGCCTCTCCGGGTTACAGGTATACTGATATTCCTGCCACAGTAGCTTCTAATTCGTGGACATCAGGAACAGGATTTCCATCTACATCAGCAACTAATCAGAATTGTGTAATTGCCTGTAATGGCAATACTTTATATGCAGTGCCTTGTAATTCCAGCAATGCAGTATCAGCAATTTACAAATCACTTGATGGTGGTGCAAATTGGACAGCAACCACTACGGCACCAAGTAATACTGGTAACTATGGATTTTCCAGTAACCAGGCATGGTATTGCCTTGGTGTAGATATAAATCCTGCAGATGCCAATAACGTAGTTATAGGAAGTTTAAACTGTTATGGGACAACAGATGGTGGCAATAACTGGGTTCAATTATCTGATTGGTCAAGTAATTACTCCGGGGCCGCTACCGGGCAGTATGTTCATGCCGATCAGCAAATTATTAAATGGTTTGCGGCAGATGAATTATTAGTGGGCTCTGATGGAGGAATATTTTATTCAGCAGATGCTGGCTCATCATATGAAGACAGAAACACAGGATTAAATATAAAACAGTTTTATTCCTGTGATTTTCATCCTACTCTTACTGATTATTTTTTAGCAGGGGCGCAGGATAATGGATGTCATCAATTTGTATCACCGGGTATAAACACAACAACTGAAATTACAGGAGGTGATGGCGCAATTGTTCATATTGATCAGGATGAAACCAATTATCAATTTGGCGCCTATGTTTACAACAGGTATCGCAGAACCAATGATAGTTGGGGAAGTGTGGGTGGATTTGCTTCGGTAAATTTTTATCGATCCGGAACAGTTGGTAGTCCGGTTGATTTTGGCTCGTTCATTAATCCAACAGAGTACGATAATACAGCTAACATAATGTATAGTGGCAGCAATGCCGGCGAATTTTTCAGGTGGACAACAGCACAAACTACGGCGGCAGGAAGTTATTTTTTCACTTCAGGTTCTCCCGCATTTCCAACAGGTGCAAACGTACTTTCAGTAAGTAATATGACAGGGACGGTAAGCTCAATAAAGATTTCACCATACACTTCTAACAGAATATATTTAGGCACTAACAATTCTAAAATATTTAAAATAGATAATGCAAATACATTTACCGGCGGATCAGCCGGAACAGATATTACTGGCGCATCTTTTCCTGCAGGTGCAACCATTTCATGTATCACTACAGGCAATAATGATAATAACCTTATGGCCTGTTTTTCAAATTATGGTGTGATGAATATTTGGGTATCAGCTGACGGTGGCACCAACTGGACAGGTATTGATGGCAACTTACCTGATATGCCTGTAAGATGGGCTGTGTTTGATCCTACATCAAATACCAAAGCGTGGATAGCTACTGAAACAGGCGTGTGGAGCACAACAGCAATTAATGGAGCATCAACTGTATGGACTGCAAGCCCTGGTTTTCCAACAGTTAGAACAGATATGATTAAATACAGATCATACGACCAAACTCTCATCGCTGCAACCCATGGCCGTGGACTTTGGACACAATCTTCAGCAGTTGTATTACCTATAAATAATTTTGTATTAAAAGGTAAATGGAAAACTAATTCTACGGTGGAATTATCATGGGACTATTCAAATACAAATTCAGCTTCTTTTGAAATTGAATCATCAGGCAATGGAACTTATTTCACTAAGGCAGGTGCATCGCAAATAAGTACAACCTATTTAGATCAGCCTGCATCCGTAGATATTTATTACAGGATAAAAAGTAAAAATATTTTTGGAAACATTGGTTATTCAAATGTTATTCACTTACAAAAAGGTGTGGATACAAAAGATATTACCCGGGTAAAAATATTTCCTAACCCTGTAAGAAATAATATGAAGCTTGCGTTTGCATCATCGGGTAGCGGTGTAGCTCATTACCAGGTAACATCAAGTAACGGTCAGGTTTGCTGGAAAAAAGATGAAGACATTTCTGCCAATGGTGAATACATCCGTGAGTGGGATATGCAGGCTCTTAGGCCGGGTACTTATCTGTTTACAATTGTATACAACAATAAAAAGATCTCACAGAAATTCTCAAAACTATAGGTTTACTAACCTCCAAAGAAAAAACCCGGTGTTTTTACATCGGGTTTTTTTATTAAATAATTTATCAGAAAATTTACCTGAGCTTTTGAATATAATCGTTGTTCATAAATTGCTTTTGAACATCGTTCAGATCTCTGCGAATGCTTGCATCTGCCTTCTTTCCTTCCATCTCTAAAACAAATCCGCCAACAAGACTTTCATCAACCGATG
>DATCOF010000015.1:0-14776 GCA_036564845.1 Chitinophagaceae bacterium
ACCATTTTGTGAATGGCGGCTATCACTAATTTTTCTTTTGCTAAATCTGTTGCACTTACATTGTTTATAGAACCCTGCTGCCCTATCTTCCAAGTGCCGGTTTTTTGCGCTAGTAATTCTTTATTACAATCCTGCGAAAAAGCATGAAATGAAAAAAATAATAGTGCAGATAGAATTAAGTATTTCATTTTTTTGAGTTGATATTTTTGATTATTTATTTAATGCCCTGCAATATTGTACTGCCACTTCTGCTTACACCGCCGTTAACCGTAATTTTTACATCTGCTCCGGCAATGTTTACCCCGCCTGCATTTGCGGCTACACCGGCAACAACTCCTACATCGGTAATACCTGTATTGTCCCATTCAACAAGCCCTGCTATTGATGCTTCTGCTTCAGTACCCATGGGGCCATCAAAACCTTTGCTGACACCCACCATTGCCGAACCGGAGTAGCGGCCTGTTTCTACATTATCTTGTAAATTAATTTTCACGCCGCCAAAATCAAACTCACCAATTAAATTGCTGCAGCTTGATGTGATTTTATAAACACCTAGGTTCATCGTACTTACATAGTCGCAATGCACATCATCAAAATTTTGTAATTGCCCAGGTTTTTTTGTTTTAGGTACAGCATTACACCAACTGCTTTTATCTTTAAAAAATACCCGCTGGTCTTTTATCTGTGTTAACCAGGCAACCTGTGCATTTACCTTAGCCAGTTCAAATTGGTCGGGCCACATGGTATATTGGTAATAATATAAAAGGTCGCTGCTCCGGCGGCGTACATAATTGAAGTAGTTCCTGTATGCGCTTTGTAATCCGCCATTAGCTGCTGTTAAAAATTCTGTCCTGATGGCATTTTCATCTTTACATATTGCTTCAAAAGGATTTGACTTGCCTTCGCCAACCTGGCCTTCATATTTTTTATCTAACTCCTTTTGTTTTTCACTCAAAATATTTTCATAATCTCCAACAGCCAATAAAGCTTTTGATACAGGCTCTAATGCGTTGGCAAATACAAACGACATATTTCCATTTACATCGTTTACACCGGGACCTAATTTTTTTATAGCTTTAGCGGCATAGCCGGGCATCAGTTGTACATAGTGTCCTTTCTGCCCTTCGCTAATAATTTGTTTAGTGCGGTATGCATTTGCGGTTAAATATGCTTCTTCTAATGATTGCTGTTTTATTTTCAACTCATTTATTTTCTGCTGACATTCATTTTCAAAATCATTCCATTCTTTTTCTAACTGCTTATTTTGTTCAACATCCAAAGGATATTCAGGCCAGGTAAATTTTCCTAAACCCAATGCATCTTGCGGCATGGGGCGGTCCCAGTTAAGGTCATCGCTTTTTAAATCGTACCCCAATTTTTTCAGCTTGTTTTCTTTTTCATTGCTGTATGCCTCACTGATACTTTTTTTAGCGGCTGCAATAGCAGCAGGAATATTGCCTTTGCTTTCTTCAATTAAACATTTCGCCATATTTGCCTGCGGATGATATGAATAAATGCGAATGGTGCTGTCGGCATATTTTTCTGCTCTTGATATATCACCCAGGCCAAGCCACGCCTGCGTAATATTATTGAGTATGCTGCTGTTTTGAGGGTAACGGTTATTAAGGTTATTTAAAATGGGTAATGCCATTTGTTCTGCGCCACACATGGTTAAAAAAGATGCATAGTTGTTCAGGTCATTGGTATTAGCCGGGTCAGCTTTGCAAGCCTCTCCCATAAGATATAGCGCTAGTGTTGGTTTGCCATCCATCCATAAACCCACAGCCGTATTTGCAACAGAAGATTTCAGTATTAAAATTTGCTGAAATATTTCTGCGCCTTTTGATTTAGCAGTTGCAGATAATTTACTCAAAACTGACTGATGTGTTTTGTTGATGTATGCACTTATTTCAGCATTGGAAAGTGTTACTGATAATGCAGTGTTTATTCTTGCAGCATCTTTTTGTGGTACGATCCTGTTTTCATCTTCATAAGCTTTTTTCAGTTGGGCATCACTTATACCGGAAACATTTTTTTGAATGTTTTTCATATCCGGCATTTCAACACCCATGCTGTCCATCATCTTTTTATCTTCCGGGCTCATTTCATCCTGCCCTTTTTGCAATTCTTTCATCATGTTATCCATTTCCTTTTGGGTGGGAGGTTTTTCTTTTTGTTTTGGTTTTGTTTGTGCAAAAGCTGATCCCAATACTAATAGCATGATTGATGCAAGAAGATATTTTTTCATTTTATTTATTTTATAAGATGCAGGTTTTTTGAAAAAATTTCTATCAGTCCTTTAAAAAATTTATCACTAAAAATATAACTGCACAAACAGATGTTTTTTTATTCGTTAATTTCATTTTTTATTCACTACCCATTTACCAGCACCGCTAACATTTTTGTTGGAGCCCCAGGTACCGCTCAATATATTGTTTTGCATTGTTCCGGTAACAGAAAATTCAGAACCGCTGCCGTATTTATAATTACCTGAAAAAACATTATTTACAAAAGTATAGTTTCCATTGGCAATTATTCCACCACTTTCGTTTAGTAATTGCATGGTACCATCCGCATTTAATTGAAAAGAATAAAAACTTGTGTTGTTGTTTTTTTCATTGCCGTAAGTACCAGTCCATCTACCAGTAACATTTACATTTTTCGTATTAATGGGTTGAATAGGCAATTTGTTGATGAAAGGTTCCTTGGTATATTTTGGTGTAGGAGGAAGTGGTGGAGTGGATTGTATATCCGGTGTAAATTCTATTCTTAAAAATACGGAATAGCTGCCATTACTTGTTTCAATAGCATAGGTGTTTTCTTTAAAAGGTATATCTACACCATTTATAAAACTGGTTCTGGATTCTTTTGCGGCATTGCTTGTACCTGGATTGGGATGAAGTGCGATATAATTATTTATATAAAGCCCGTACAATACTTTTGTATCTAATACAAGTAAGGTTGGCGGATAAACAATCAGGCATTCATTATTAAACGTTCCTGCTTGAATGCCCATAACTTTGTTGCCTTGTGCATTGAGAGGACAAAAACAGTTTTTAAAAACATTCTGATACTTTAATGCTTGTCCATAGCTGTATTTATCATAAATTTTTACAACTCTGCCGTTAAAAGGATCGCTATAAGTTACAGGACTATTTAAAAATGGATAAGGTTGTGTAATTACCCAATTAAGATCATTTTCTAATTGCGCATTAAAATTATTAATTGTATTTTTTTCTGGTCCATCCCATTCCCATACTGAAGGTGCAATAATTATATAATCATCCGCATTGATGTGCTCATTCATTAAAGTTTTATATACGGGAACAACATCTCCATTTGTAATGCCACCAAGGTCGGGAGTTTCGGTTCCGGCACGTGTCATGCCATTTACATTTGAGCCGTAAATCACTGTGCCATCAGCACCTCTTCTTGCAGCACCGGTATTTGATGGATTATAAATCCGGTAACTATAAGTAACTGATACTTCATTACCATGCCCGTCAAACTCAACTAAGCCATCCCATGATTTGTTTATGCATTTAAAGGATTCAATTGTAATTTTTAGCTGACCAGGAGCAGGAGTTTGGCTAAAACAATTTATAGAGATTTGTATTGCACACAAGAAGAAAAAATGCTTTATCATACAATTAATATTTATTGATGTAAAAATGCTTATATAGAGTAAGGCTTCCTATCCCTTAAAAACAGGATATTTTAATAAACAGAAAAAATCATGGAAAAAGAGGAGACATTTAAACATGGCTATTACTTTTATTTGTGAACCGGATATAAAGCATTATTTTAAATTATGAGAAAAATCTATTCCTTTCTGCTTTTCTTTTTTACCATCACCGGGGCATACTCACAAGTGAAAAAAAGTGATAGTTTACTTAAGTTAATCTCTGTAGCCGGGGAGGATTCAAATAAAATAAATCTCTTATTTAGCATGGGTGATTTATTTCAAAATGCAGAGCCGGAAAAGTCAAAACAATATATCAGGATGGCAGGTGAATTAAGTAAGAAAATAAATTTCACTACAGGAATACAAAAATTTTACCGGCATATATCTTATGTATTTGCAGTTCAATCGCAATACGACTCAGTACTTTATTATAACCAATTGGGCCTTGAATTGGCAAAGAAAAAAAAAGACACATTTGCTATTGGAGTTTCTCTGTTTAATATTGGCATTGCTTATCGCTTTAAATCAGATTATGAAAATGCTGTCTTATACAACCTGGAAGGGGCAAGGATTTTGGAAGGAAAGGGATATACCAATATTGAAGCCAATTTGTATGATGGCTTACAGGTTCTTTACATGACACTGGCTCAATATGACAAAGCAATAATGTATGGAGAGAAAGCGGTTGCTGCCGGGAGGAAACTTGAAAATAAAGACCCGCTGGCAGTTGCTTTAAATAACCTGGCGCTTAGCTATATGGAAGTGAATAGGATGGAAAATGCAAAGCAGGTATTAATAGAAGCAATTGCTATTTCAAAAACTATTGATAACAAGAGTGTAGAAGGTTCTGCATTAAATAACCTGGGAGATATTGCTATCCGGGAAGGAGCATTTGATTTATTAAAAAAATATGGAGAGCAAAGCCTGCAGATTCATCAGCAAATCAACTCTACGGAAGGAATCGCTATTTCTACCCTTTCCCTCGCCATCTATTACCAGAGCCATAAAGAATTTAATAAAGCAAAGGAATATGCCCTGTCAGCATTGAAGATTTCAGAAGAAAATAATTTTTTATCAGAGAAGTCTCAGTGTATGAAAATACTGTCCAATATATTTTTCTCTATGAATGATTTTGCAAAAGGGTATAGTTATTCATTAAACAGTCAAAAAACAGATGGAGAAATATTTAATGAATCACTGGCGCAAAAAGAAGCCGCTCTAAAAGTGAAGTATGAAACGGAGAAAAAGGAAATACAAATTGAAAGATTAAAAGCTGATAAAGAATTGCAACAACTTTCCATTCGTCAAAAAAACACCCTTAATTATATTCTGATAGGTAGCGCTTTTACATTATTAATAATCTCTTTACTCACTTTCAGAAACTACAAACAAAAGCAAAAAATACAGGAACAACGTATAAGTGAACTTGAAAAAGAAAAACAGTTAACAGCTACCGAAGCTGTATTAAAAGGAGAAGAACAGGAACGAACCCGCCTGGCAAAAGACCTGCATGATGGATTGGGAGGTATGCTGTCAGGCATTAAATATTCATTAAATACTATGAAAGGAAATCTTATCATGACGCCTGATAACTCACAGGCATTTGAACGCAGCATGGATATGCTGGACAGTTCTATTAAAGAAATGCGCCGGGTGGCTCATAATATGATGCCTGAAGCATTGGTAAAATTTGGCCTGGATACGGCTTTGAAAGATCTATGCAATGATGTCAATCAATCGGGAGCATTACAAGTGAATTATCTGTCAATTGGAATGGAGAATGCGGCAATTGAACAAACAACGGCTATTACCATTTACCGCATAGTTCAGGAGTTGATCAACAACACAATGAAACATGCTGCGGCGAAAACTGCTATTGTACAGGTAGCAAAAAGTGATCGCCACTTATCTGTAACTGTTGAAGATGATGGTAAAGGTTTTGATAAAACTGTTCTAAACCAGGCTAAAGGAATAGGCTGGAGTAATATTCAGAACCGGGTTGAATTTTTAAAGGGTACATTAGATGTGCAATCAGAAAAAGAAAAAGGAACTTCTGTTCATATTGAACTGAATATATAATACAGCATAAAAATATTCCATCACCTGACAGAGAAAGACATGTCCATTAAATTATTTATTGTAGATGATCACTATATGGTGATAGAAGGCATTCATTCATTATTGCAAAATGAGAAATCTATTGAATGGATGGGGCATGCCACCAATGCTGCATCCTGCCTGGCTTTTTTGCAACACCAGGTACCCGATGTAATATTAATGGATATTAATTTGCCCGATAAAAGCGGCATTGATTTGTGTAAAGAAGTAAAAGAAAAATATCCCGCTATTTTTATTTTAGGGCTAAGCACTTTTAACCAGCAAAGCTTTATCGAAAAAATGATTGGCAGCGGAGCTTCTGGCTATGTTATTAAAAATGCTACCCAACAGGAATTGATGGAAGCCATTCATACTGTTGTAAAAGGTAAAGAGTATTTAAGCTTTGATGCTGCAGTGGCGTTAAGAAAGCCAGATACCCAAAATAATACACCTGTTATAACCCGTAGGGAAAAAGAAGTGCTGGAGCTTATTACAGAAGGAATGACGAATAATGAAATTGCCCGGCAATTATTTATCAGCAGTACCACAGTTGATACACATAGAAAGAACTTACTGTCAAAACTGAGAGCAAAGAATACTGCTTCATTAGTCAGAATCGCTACACAATTGAAATTAGTCTGATGTTATCCGGCATATCCATATTCTGTATCCGGGGCAATCAATCTGTAGCACCGCAATTATTTTGTGATCAATGGCCACAACTTTACCACATTGCAGGCAAAGGAACTTATTGAATTTGTTACTGACGAAAATAACCGGATGGAATTAGCAAAAGCATCTTATCCAACAATTACAGATCCTGATAACTTCAGGCAGATATATGATGTGTTTAGAAACCAATCCAGCAAAGATGAAATGGATAAATTTATCAGGAATTATCAAAATTAAAAATGCAGAATTATCATCTTTATTTTTCGGTACGTGTAACCTGTTTATTATAAAATAAAGATTGCCTGTTTGCTGTAGCAGTAGTAAGATAGGTCTTCAAAAAATCTTTTTGTTCTTTAACACGGATCGCTAATGCATTCAATCTGTCTCTTACATCTTCAGTACTGAATTTAAAACTGGCTTCAGTTTTAGCGATCTCATCTAATTTTTTATTGGCTGCCGAAAGCTTTGTATCAATCCCGTAAAGTAAAGCCTGTAGTGCATTATCAGTTATTGCAGGTGTAAATTGTTTGTTGCGGTATGCAACAAAATTATTGTAAATGGTTGTTGCTGTATTCAGGTCTGCAACAGATAAATTATAAAGGTCTACATCTTTATCTTCCCGAATTATTTCTATGTTCATTTTTGTAAAGTCATGCCTGTTCTTTACCATGTTATTATACAGTCCGCTTTGTTCAATTCTAAATGCGGTTGATCTTAATCTTTGCAGGCTATCCATTTTAATATACGCACTAATTGAATCAGCATAATTAAAAACCGGTTGATCTTTACCTGTATAAAGAATTTCACTGTAAAATTGTTGGTGGGAAACTGGATGATCTAAAAGCTGCCACATTGGATCGAAAGGCATGTGGGTTTCTATCATGGCTGAGGGCTGAACTAAAAAATATTTTGTATTGTCCATTCCTTCATCCCATGTAGGATCACATAGCAGCCAGCTTTTATTAATATACACAGCACACCAGCTATGCCCTACTCTATCAACGTATCCATTTTGTTTTGTGTATCCATCTACAACAAAACTTGTAAGCCCAGACCTTACACATATATCATTAAATATAGCAGCATAATTTTCGCAAACACCTCTTCTTCTTCTTAAGGCTGCTGTTATTTTTGCTTCGGGATCAATACCCATGTTAATTACGTTTGCGCTATCTGTATCATATTTAATATTGGATGCGACCCAGCAATAAATGGCTCGTAACTTTTTGCTGTCATCAGTAAATTTTTGTTTTACATATTCAGCAATGCCGGTTGTAGAAAACGTTTGTTGCAGAGGAATTTCCGACATGATCTTATCCACCTGCCAGTCATTAATTGACTGTGCTTTTAAAAATATAGAGCAGCAGAAAGACAATAAAAGAAATACCCATTTCTTCATACTTTAAATTTAAGATTTTATTTGTTGATTCAATAATGATAGACATATTTATCTTTTTTAGAAGGCACTTTGATGGACAGCCATTCAGCGGCGCTTATAATATAGATATGAAAACCTCAATATGGAGATGATAAAAAAAAACATAAATGACAATGAAAGGTGATTATACCACGATGGGAATTTAATAGGCAAAAAAGAATGGATTGTATATGTCCGTCAGTTGCTTCAAAGGAGCTGAGCCTGATATTTTCCGGATGGTTCTTTCTTCACCATTTTACAATTTCAAAACTAAATGCTGCGCAAAGCCGGGTATTGGTTATGCCGAAATTATATAAACCTGATTTTATTTTATCATGAGATTGAATGTAAACATGCAGGTGCTGCAAAGATTGAGAAGCAAGCTGGTAAACAGATTTGCAATCGGGGTAAGCAATGAGGAAAAGCAAACAGTCATAATACAATTGCAATATTTTTTTGCTTTTAACAGGTTTTCCTTTAAGCTCCTTTAGTAAATTCAATTTTTGACTTGAAAACTTTCTATAGCGGTTGCGGATAGAAAAGAGTTGAGATATAAGCGATCCGGATTTATTCATTCTTGAATTTGATATTTATTTCTGGCATCCCATTTGCCGAAAGGAAGTAAAACTATTTATCTTTTTGTTATCGTCATTTAGATTGCAAATTAACAATTGAATAAAAATTGTACAAACTGATTTAAATCATAATTAGCAATGTCACAAGTCATCTATTCTCAGGTTTTAACCGGATAGTTTTATGATTCACAAAATCCTTATCATGATAAAAATTCAAACATTTCTTTTACTATTTTTTTTCATTGCGTTTAGCGCCACAGGAGTTTACTCGCAGGCAAAAAAATTTCCATCTCCACCATCTGCTGATACAATTAAAAATCCCTTAAAAGGCAATGTAGCTTCTACCACAGCCGGCAAATTAATTTATGTGAAGTATTGTGTAACCTGCCATGGTGATAAAGGCAAAGGAGACGGCATAGCTGCACCTGGCCTACCAAAGCCTCCTGCAGATCATACTTCAAGCTTTGTACAAAGCCAAACAGACGGTGCTCTTTTCTGGATCATTTCTGCCGGTAATAATCCAATGCCAACCTACAAAAAAACACTAACGCCAACACAACGGTGGCAGGTTGTTAATTACATACGCACCTTAGCAAAAACTTCTAAAAAATAATGTTATGAAATATAAACTTATTACGATAATATTTTTGTTGTGCAACACTTTATTAAAAGCACAGGTAGTAGAAGATTCAAGTTTATCTACTACACCTCCGCATTCACCACAAACTGAAGGACAAAATAATTTTGCAGTATTTGGCAATGCAGAAATGATTTACTTCCACGATAAAAATAACAGCCGTTTTACTAATGTAAATTTTAAACCTATTTTTTTATGGAAAATATCTGATAAACTATTTGTAGAGGCAGAGCCAGAATTTGAAACCGGGAGCGGAACACTTGATATAGGATTAGAGTATGCCAACATGGTATACATAGTTAACCCATATCTCATATTACATGCCGGCAGGTTTCTTCCAAAGTTTGGTGCCTACCGTGGCAGAATGGGAGAAGGATTTATAAATCGCTTTAGTACAGACCCGGTAGGTTTTGGCGATGGTGGTATTGGTGCCATGAACGAAGTTGGCGTAGGTGCACAGGGCGCATTTGGCGCAGGAGATGCTAAAATAAATTACGAACTCTATGTTTCAAACGGACCGCAGGTACTAAGCGATCCGGCAGTGCCTGAAGGGTTTGGCCAATTTGACTATGAAGCTTATACGGGTAATAATAATTCACAAGTTGTAGGGGGAAGAATAGGGATATTACCTTTTTCAAATTCAAGTCTTGAAGTTGCATATTCATTTCAATCCAAAAGTAAAACAGGAGAAAAAGGAACCCGTTATGAAAATGTTGGTGTAGCTATGCATGCATTCGATCTTAATTATTGGGGGCATCTTAAGTCCCTGAAAAGTGATGTACGGGTGATTGCCGAATGGAAGCATCAAAAAGTTGATAATGCAACTTATTTTGATGCTGCCGGAACGCCTTATAATTTTGACAACTCTCCTACTGCCTACTATGTTGCAGGGACAATCAGGCCTTCACATTTAATAAATATTTTCCGAAATTTTGAATTTGCTGCACGATATTCAGAATTTAAGAGGCCTGTTATATGGGGCGGTGATACAAAGCAGCTTGAACTATCACTTGATTACTGGTTAAAATGGAACACCGTTCTCAAAATAACTTACCAGGATAAAAAAGATACCGACAAAGCAATATATGCGCAACTTGTATTTGGTTTTTAACTCTTAAAATATCTGAAATGAAAAAACATGTAAATATATTTTGTGCCTTGACCCTTATTATAGGATTGGCCATATTTGGAATAAGCAGTTGCAAAGTTTCTCAAAATGTAATGGACAAAACAGGAACACAATTATGGGGAGAAAATTGCGGAAGATGCCACAATGCACCGGGCCCCGGAGAATTCAGCAATGTAAACTGGAGTATTATAGGAACTCACATGCGTGTAAGAACAAATATTACTGAAACAGAAGAAAAGAAAATAATAGAATATCTTAAAAGTACCGGTAATTAATTTTTACAAAATCCGCAGCTTAAGATGTGCAGTTATCCTAAAGATTTATAGTGTATTAAAAATATTATTTTATCATTTTCAAACATACAGGTTCGGGAATATTAATTTGCTCCCCGGTATATTGTAACAAACCGGTTGTCGCATCTCTTTTAAATATTACTATGTTGTTTGTTTTTTGATTAGCTACTAATAAACATTTTCCTGACGGATCGATGGTAAAGTTGCGTGGCTGAACACCCATTGTTGATTGAAAACCTATCAAAGATAATTTACCGGAAGATCTGTCTATTGAAAAAATAGTTATGTTATTTTCATTGCCCCTGTTAGATGCGTATAAAAATTTTCCATCCGGTGAAATATGAATATCTGCACTTCCGAAATCTCTTATGGTATCCGCATGTGTTGCGATTTGCTGCATCGCATTCAGCTTTCCTTTTTTATAATTATATGCAACAACAGTGCCCGCCATTTCCTCAATTAAGTAAGCCCATTTTTTATTGGGATGAAAAATAAAATGCCGTGGACCACTTGCTGGATCTGTACCTTCAAACGCCGGAGATGCAGGGTGCAAAGGCTTTTTATCATGTTGATTGAATTTATAGATCATCACTTTATCCAGGCCAAGATCAGGCACAAAAAGATAATCACCTTTTGGAGAAAACACAGTTGAATGTACATGCGGCGCTTCCTGCCGATCTTTATCAACGCCTTTACCCGTATGCTGTATTAGCTGGCTGTAAGGTTGAATTCCGCCATCAGCAGTAACAGGAAACGCTGCTAAACTTCCGCCTGAATAATTACCTGCAATTACCCACTTCCCATTTTTGTGAACAGAAACATAAGCAGGATTATCGCCGCCACTTGATTGTTTATTTATAAAAGTGAGCGTGCCTGTTTTATGATCAAAACGGAATGCGCTTACGCCGCCCGCGTTGACAGTTCTGGTTTCGGTGCATGCATATAAAAATGAATTCCCGGGAGCAATAGCTAAATAAGATGGATTTACTACACCGTCTGTATTGCTTACCCACTGTGCTTTTCCGGTTGATGCATCAAAAGTGTAAACATAAATTCCTTTACTTCCGCTGTCTGTATAGGTGCCGACAAAAAGAAAATATTTTTGACAACTTGCGGCTAATGTTAATGACAGTAATAAACAAACAAGAAATGATTTCATCATGTATTTTAAGTGAATGTAAATATAATGTTATAACAAACAGTTAATAGATTTTATGAACGGGTAATTCCACATAATGCTGACCTTTGCGTCACAAAAAATATTATGCATAAAATCCTATCAGCATTTTTTTTATTACTAAGCACATCTGTATTTTCTCAAGCAAAAATTTCGTACTGGCAGGCTTCTATACACAGGACTGATGGCAACAGTATTCCTTTTAGTTTTAAGCTTGAAGAAAAAAATAAAAAAACTATTCTCTACATTATTAATGATGCAGAAAAAATAAAAGTTGATAATATTCTTTTTACAAAAGATTCAGTGTTTATAAAAATGCCGGTCTTTGAATCTTCATTTAAAGCAAGAATTGTAAATGGTGAATGGGAAGGATTATGGACAAAAGGCACATCGGGAAATGATCAGGTTTTACCTTTCTCAGCGCATAAAAGAATTGATACCACATTACGCAAAGCTGAATATAATATTGCCGGAAGATGGGCTGTTACTTTTGCTGATGATAAAACTAAAGCCGATGCTTCGATTGCAGAGTTCAGGCAAATAGGCAACAAGGTCGCCGGAACATTTTTAACTCCTTCCGGAGATTACCGTTACCTGGATGGAATCATTGACGGAAATAAATTAAGGCTCTCCACTTTTGATGGCGCTCATGCATATTTTTTTACTGCAGATATTGTAAACAGCAAACAAATAATCAACGGGATATTTTACGCTGGAGCCAAGGGCAAAGATGGCTGGGTCGCAATAAAAGATGCGAATGCAAAAGTGCTTACAGATGCAGTGGCAATGCATCTAAAACCGGGTGAAGAAAAACTGGATTTTTATTTTCCTGACCTTAATGGAAAAGATGTTTCCATCAACGACAAAAGATTTAAAAATAAAGTTGTGGTGATACAGATAATGGGATCGTGGTGCCCCAACTGCATGGATGAAACCGTATTTTTAAGCGACTATTACAACAAAAATAAACACCGGGGATTTGAAGCCGTGGCACTTGCATACGAATACAGTACTGACTTTAACCGTTCCGTAAAAAGTATCAGTAAATTTCAAAAGCGTTTTAATATGCAGTATCCAATTCTTGTAACCGGTGTAAAAGTTTCCGATTCATTACGAACAGAAAAAACATTACCACAGCTAACGCCGATAAAAGTTTTTCCATCCTCAATCATCATTGATAAACATGGGAAAGTGAGAAAATTTGAAACAGATTTTTTCGGTCCCGGCACAGGCGCACATTATGAAGCATATAAAAAAGAATTTTATGCAACGATAGATGGACTGCTGAAAGAAAAATAATTACAACGATCTTATTATATCTTGTTTTGGAATTACGGAAAACCTTTTCTTTCCGTGAGAATATTTGCCGTATAAATTCTTTATGCATCAACCTAATTAACTACATTTACAACATCTATTATGTAAAAAATACACATCTTTAAAAAGAGATGTTTTTTTTACAACATAGCAGTATTTAATTTGATTGCGTTTCTAAAATTATTATATGAATTTTATTGCAACCTCTAAAAGATCACTGCGCTTTCTTCTAGTTTGTTTATTTACAACAACACTGTTTTGGGGATGTTCAAAAAATTCGGGAGGTGGTACACCAACGCCGCCGCCCGTTGTTATTACACCGCCACCTTCTGCTGAAAGTACACCGCCATCACAGGATGTAATGCTGCAGGCATTTTACTGGGATGTAACACCCATCGGCGGTTGGTGGGATCTTCTTAATACAAAACTCGATCTATGGAAAAGCGCTGGCATAACAGCTTTGTGGCTTCCTGTAATTTCAAAAGGACAAAGCGGTGGATTTTCCATGGGTTATGATCCTTATGATTATTTTGATTTTGGCCAATACAATCAAAAGGGAACTACTGAAACAAGATTTGGTTCTTACACTGAATTAACTTCTTTACTCACCAATGCAAAAGCAAAAGGTTTTAAGCTGATCGCTGATATTGTTATCAATCATAATTCAGGAGGTGACCCTGAATTAAGTCCTTACTCCGGCAAAAGTGATTATACAAAGTTCACTCCTTTGTCAGGCAAGTTTAACCGCAACTACGAGGATTTTCATCCCAGTGCAATTGATGCGTCTGATGAAGGAGTTTTTGGTGGCTTTCCTGATCTGTGTATGAATGTTAGTGATGTAAAAGACTGGTTATACAAAAGAGCCGATGGCATAGGAAAATTTTACAAAAATACTTTAGGCTTTGATGGATGGAGGTTTGATTATGTAAAAGGATATAGCCCCGATGTTGTAAAAGCATGGAATACTGAAGTAGGCGGCACTTATTCTATCGGTGAATTTTATGATGGCAATGTAACCCTTGTAAACAATTGGGTAACTGCTTCAGGAAGCGGCGCTTTTGATTTCCCATTAGTGTTTGCTTTAAAAGATGCACTTAATGGTTCCAATCTTACCAAGCTGGATAATGCAGGTTTAATTGCGATCAATCCCTCAAAAGCCTATACATTTGTCACGAATCATGATTTGGATCGTGATCCAAATCACACTTATCAACAAAATAGATTAAAGGCTTATGCATTTATCTTAACTGCCGAAGGCACGCCGTTTATTTTTTATAAAGATTATGAAGCGCTTGATCAATCAAAATTAAATACACTTATCAGCATACATAAAACACTGGCAGCCGGCACTACAACAAAATTATTTTCAAGTGCTTCCGAATTTATTTTTAGAAGAAACGGCACGCCGGGTTTGATCACCTATATCAATATTGGCGGATCAGATGCAACGCACACAGTTCAGACTGTTTGGGCAAGCACAGTTTTAAAAGACTTTACAGGCGCTAATGCTGACATAACAACTGATGCCAGCGGAATGGCAACTATTACCTGCAAAGTAAACAGCTATGCAGTGTATTCAAAAAAATAAATACTATTTCAAACAGGAATATTTTATTAAAAAAGGAGAGCCGAATTTTAGTTATCAATTACCCGTTTTATTTTTTCATAACAGGTGCGCCGTCAATCACCCACGTTGCAAAAGTTTCGCTTATCTTCCAAACATGCGCTTTGTATTTGTCCGGTCTTGCATACACATAGCCGATGAATTGTAATACAT
>DATCOF010000016.1:0-33675 GCA_036564845.1 Chitinophagaceae bacterium
ATATAGTAGGTACCTGCAGTAAGTGTTGTTGACAAGGAAGCTTGGAAAGAAGAACAGCTGGGTCCATAATCATCATCAGATGCAACAATAGATCCACTGCTGTTTAGCAGCCATAAATAGGTATCTGATACTTGAGAACCACAATGAGAAATGGTTATTTGCGTTCCTGCCTGAACTGTAAACCTGTAATATATATCATCTGAAGACTGTCCAAACTCGTTTCCGTAACCATTTATTGTACTATTATTTTTTGTATCTGAATAAGTAAATGTCCCGCCAGCATAGGTTCCCATTATTATAGGGTTGTTAATTGTGGCGCCGGTGATTTGAGAGAAGCTAAATAACGGCGAAAACATCAAAACACATATAGCAAAAAGAGACAACTTTGCAATTTTATATCTTGAAAATGAAACAGAATAAATATCAGGTAACATATAAATTAATTGAATAGTACTTTGTTGTTATTTATTGTTTGTAACAAGATTTGCCTTCTTATTGTAGTATAATATATATTGTCCTTTAGTGAGGACTGTCTTGTACATACTGTCTCTCTTATTTTCAATTCTCTGCATATCTTTTCTGGCAATATTTAAATCCTTTGAATGCCCTCTTGCCTGCTTTTTTTGTTCACTCAAATCCAGGTTAATATTTTTAATTAACTCTTTCTGGGCCCCTGATAAGCTTAATGAATCTTTCATTTTTTGGGCAATCTTATTTGCCAGTTGATGGGGTGGATCAGATTGACAGAAAGCGAAATCAGCAAAAAATGTCAGTGTTAATGCAATAATTATTATTTTCATTTATGTTAATTTATGCAGGTTCAAGACACATGTAATGTTGAGTGGATCCACTAGGATCTTCGTAGTCCTGTGACCATGAGCCATCACTAAATTCATAATGGTATAAGCAATGCCATAGCCCATCATTATTATCATACACATCGCCCATATATACTTTCATTCCGTATTCGCAAGTGCCATTGATCCAGGCATATCCTTCACCATAACATGTTCCAGAATTATAACTGCAATCAGCATCTTCGCCTGTATCAATCCATTGGGTTTGGTTATAGGAAGAACTGTTTGGATTTTGATCTATAACTTGTTTAAGTTTATGTCCGTTTTGACATTGTTCAGACCCGGTACCAATCCAGACTGCTGTATTAGAAATTATGCAACTTGTATTGCCGGGCAAATTTGCAAAGGCTTGGCCATTTGCATCCATTTCATTCTGCGCCTGCTCGTCAGCGTCTGCCTGGCTCACTAAAGAAGTATATTTACCATCTGGCACTGAATAATAAATGCTGGTACCAACATAACCTATATCACAGCCTTCTTTGGCAAATGTTTGCGATAAAGCAGTATTCGAGAATACTTGCGTGCATGAACCATAGGTATTTGCATAGGTTTGTCCATAGGTGCTCAACTGATTTTGCACCTGCAGATCTACAGCATCCTGGCTGGTGATTGATGTAAAAGTGCCTTCGGGTATGGTATAGGTGACAGGATTGCCTACATAACCGGCGGGGCAGTTATTTTTTATAAATATTTCGGAGACGGCATAATTAAAGTAAGTAACAGGACAGCCTGAAGGCCTTTTTGCGATATTGTATTCATACATCTTAACTACATTTCTGTTCTCATCTTTTATGAATTGCAGCCTTGCATGATCATCATATTCAAAGTAAGTGATCCTGTTATTTTCGTCACATTCAGAGGTTTTCCCGATCAGGGGATCATATGTTACGGTTCTCATTCTCGCAGATTGGTGGTAAAGTCTTAATTCATCAATAGTTGCATTGCCGCCAACTGAGACAATTGAAGTACCGGAGGGAATAGAGTATTCGTAATAGGTATATCCGTTTATTGTTGGACCGGATTTTACCAATGAAGAATTGCTTACATTAACAATGGAAGTAGCCCATAATGAAACCCTGTATGGCTTAGTATTATTAAGGGGAGTCCATAAAGAATGGGAAGGGTCAAGAGAAAGTGATGAGGATCCCGTTATAGACGAGGAGGTATTAAACTGTGCTCCGCCTATTGTCAACCATCCTCCCTCAACGGAACCTTCAAAACTTGAATAAGCAACAAGGTCAGATACAGGGTCGGCATTAACAACAGATGCAATTACATATTTATCATCATAGCCGTATACATTCTTAACAACATGATTTCCTTCATCCCGGATGCCCGTTAGGTTGGATGCCGCGTCGTATGTGAATGTTTGAACTTCTTTATACACAGGATTATTGGCATTGTCAGGTCCTTGATAAAACCTGATGATCCCATCCCAGGCAGACTCAGGCGCGGCAAATCGCTGTTCAAGAATTCTTGATGGCTTTATATCCCCGTTGGAAAGACTTGTGAATTCTGTTACCTTTTCGCTCAGAATTGAATAAGTATACGTATTAATAACTTTGCCAACTGATGTGGTAGTTTCAACAGGAACATTAAAGATGTTATTCTGTGATAAAGTATTTAAAACACTTCCATTATAATCAGTGTTATAGTTGATATGCTTGTAATTGACATCCCCGTTGCTCTGAATAGTGGTAACTTCATTAACTAAATAATTATCATTATAACTATAAGCAATTTTATTTTCAAGAAATTGCGTGGGGTCAGATTGTTTGTATGTTCTTTCAATCACACTGTCTAATTCAACCCGTCCGGTAAAAGCTAAATATAGTTCTGCATGTAAATCAGGATTGGAATATGTATCTGTCACATAACTGGAAAGATCATTATAGTTTGAAGGGTTATCCCAATCAGTGGAGCGTATCGAAGAACTTCTGAAAACTATGCTTTTACAACAGGTATATTTATTCGAATTCATTCCATGAGATAAATAACCCAATGTTGTTTGAGAATAATAGTCATTATATTTATTCTCTGTTTGTTTGACAGGATGAGCTGCTGCATCGTATATAGTAGTCTTTTTAACCAAGCCATAAGTCCAGTAAGCAAACCGCTGTTTAGCTGAGTACAGAATATTTTGCGGTTCCCAGATAGGGAAATCATCCTCGCTGGTGAATTCATATACCGTTTTACCAGCGCTCCCTATCCCACCGATTACTTCAACTCTCTTAAATTGGGAAGGCAAAGGGTTACTGCTATTTAGATCAGAGTTGTAAGAAATTGTATAAGTGTAATCTTTATGATGATCCCCAATGCAGGTAATAAAAATATTTAGGACATCAACTATTGCATCAATAATTACTGCACCAGGTCCAGCAGGAGTAGATAGATAAGTTATAATATCCAGCACTTGGGTAATGTTACCTACTATATTCAGAACCTTTGAAAGCGCTACAAGAATGTTTTGAGTGGATGTAAGATTAATGGCCTGTTCTCTTGATAAAATACCGGGGTATTTGAAGTGGTAATCGCAACCAAAATCAAAAAGAGGTTTATAATAAAAATATTTATATTCAGGAGCATAATGATTACTGGATGTCATAAAATTGACAGGTTTTTCCAGCCCCCATAGGGATGGCTGAACACTTCCCTCTAATGTATAGCTATAGCTGGTACTTATCGGATGATTACATGGATTTGAATATCCCCCATCTGTAAGCGTAGTTTTAGACACATGAACTCCACCGACGTTGATTGCAGATGTTTCTCCTCTTAATATTCCGACATTTTGATCAAATTCATAATTTAAGGATCCTCCTGTAGGATAAGTTATTTGTCTCAGTAAACCATTTTTACCATATCCTGGCTTTGCATTCAAAACTATAGAACTTGATCCATACCTTTGAAAGCATAATCCTCTTAACTCGAGATTTGATAAGCCTGATAATGAAGTTGTAACATTAATTGAATTCCCTCCATATGCTTTACTATAATCTCCATTGTAAAAACCCCAGATATCTTTTAAGTGACAAAAAGGAGGAGGAATAAAATCATCCGGCGCGCTTGATCCCAGGTAATAATCAAACGTGTAAGGAGGATCAGAAGCTTTAAGGTCAACACCAATCTTCTGGATAGATTTAAGACATAAACGTGAACATTGCTTTTCATAATCACTGGAAGGAATACCATACCTATTTAAAATAAAGTAGCTACTTTTCAATACATATTTAGCTAAATACCTGTTTTGATATTTTATGTCAATCGAAGACAAAACTGAATCTCCGTTTAAATCAAATCTGGCTTTATCGTATATAAAAATAACCTGGTGTCCATCTGGGTAGGCTATCGATAATATCGCCGGGGTCTTGGTTATTGATCTTGCATGAGAGAGAATTGAATAATTCTTTTTTTCTCCATCTGGCAAAAGTGCCTCATCCGTGTAATTTGTTATTGATGTTCCGGCAGTTGCATCTATATTCCGGGTTATATAATTCAATAAAATTTTTCGATGTGTCAGGGCATCTTCAATCTCTGTAAGGTGCCATCCGTTTATAATATATTTGTTCACTGTTGGATTTGGAGAAGAAATTTCATGGTACACGCCATTAATTTTAAATTTAGGCTGGGTTAAAGTGGTATTCAGGTTGGCATCACAATAATCTGTTTTCAAAACCTGTGTAAGCTCATGCTGGGTAAACTTGTATATTAACCCGTTTTCATCCTGAATATAAAAAGCGGTAATGGTTGTTCTTATTCCACTCCCCTGATAATACATATTTTCATCCCTCGTAAACCAAACTTTCAATTTGTTCTGTCCAAGAAATACTCCTGTGTTCGAGGTATCTTTGTTTAAGATAAATATTCCGCTTCTTCCGTTAAACTGAAAAGCAAAATGGTCTAGCTCTTTATCGGCTGCAACCTCATTATGCTGTTTATATATATGATTTTTATCCTTAAAAATTGGATATTTTGCTAACGATCCGGGTGCCCCAAGTGAAGCTGATCGCGTATCGTATAAAAATCCTGGTGGATACTTATTGATATCTTCCATTGCTCCATCCCTTGGCTTCTGATCATCAGGCTCTCCCGCCTGAATACGTGTTATAGATCCGCCTGCTAACAAGTTCCAACCTTGCCCAATATTAGATGCGACATCATTCACCTTCAATCCACTGCCGCTATTATAATTTAAGGATACTTCAGAATTCAATCTGCTTTTGTCATCCTGCCAGCTAAACATGGGAAGACTGAATATTGCACTTCCACTTTGCAGATTGACCTGTGCTGATAACTTCAAAACTGTAACGAGTATAAATAAAATTGTAAATAATTTTTTGATCATATAATTAAATACTTAATGGTTATTCTTACTTTAAAAATTGTATCCTAATCTGTATATCACTGGTTGTGTCCTCGGCATTTGCTGGTAGCTCATAAAGTCCCAGAGCAGCTGCATATTTCCTTTGATCTTCTTTGATATGCTGTACTTCTTTGATATACCAATCAGTCCGCTTGTCTGCCATGCACTGTAATTCTTTAACTGGCCTATTGTACTGAATTCAGTTCTGTAATTCTGCTCGTATCCTCCTGAAAGAAAAAATGATTTCTTGATCTTGTAATCAACAAAACTTCTCAATCCTATTCCTTCACTGGTGATCCTGATATGATTCCAGCCGTTTCCTAATCCAACTTTATAGGATGCTCCTATGCCAATGATGCTTTTATTATTCAGCTTATAGCCAACACTAAATCCTATATCTGTTGTTGCGGGAAAATAATTGGCTGCCTTCTGCGATTGCAGGTTCGTTCCATATTCCAGCCGTTTCAAAAAACTCTTTGTCTTCTGTTCATTGGGTTTAAAATCAGGCATTGTTATATCACCACTTCCGCCGCTAAGCTTATTTATCTGCTCTTTTATTTTATTTATTTTAGCATGCGCCTCGGCAAGGTTCTGCTGTATTTGTGCCTGTGCATTTGGTCCGCCGATACTTATCTGCTGGGTAATCATTGCCTGCACCGATGCTCTTGTCTGAAGTCCTGCAAGTGATTGTGTCCCTGTATTACTGCTGCCTCCGGGTATTCCAAACATGGATGCAAGCTGGCTGTTCTCCTTCATGAACTTCTGAAAGTCAGGTAATTTGTTTAGAAGTGAAAGTACTTTCTGCTCTACTTTCTTTTCATCTTTCAGCATCTCTTTATATTCCTTTATTTGCGCTGAATAGTAGTACGCAGTTTTACTCAACTGCTGAAATTGTTTCTGAAGATTTTTAGGAAGGTTCGTGTATTTGGAAAGCAGTTGTTTGATCTGTTCTTTTCTTTCCGCAATAAATTTTTTGATCTGCTCTGTCTGCTGAAGTTTGCTTTGCAGCTTTTCTAAATCTGCTAAAGGCTCTTTTACTTTTCCTGTAATGTCTTTAAACTGTTGTAAGAAATTAAGAGAAGTACCCAAACTGTCGAGATATGAATTGTATTGACCTCCGGTTAATTTAGTAACAATGGCTGTCTTCCTTTTTATGCTTTGAGAAAATTGAGAATATTTTTGTTTGGAGTTTTCAAACGCTGTTGATACGGAGGAATCTATTGTAGTAAGTCGTCTTTTTATTTTGTCTTCCTGCCTTTGTAATTTCAGTAAATATTTTTCTGTTTGTTTCGTCAGCTTAGCATCGACTGATGAAATTTTATTTTCTACTTTTGAAAAATAATTTCCCGGAAGCCCCTCAATATTATTGAGAAGTGAATCTGTTTTTTGTGAAAAGCAGGGGGATGATAACAGGTGTACAAGGATTAACAACGACAGTCTCATAGCAGTAGTTGAATGATGCTGTAATGTTGGGATTTAAAAAGCCCCGAATGACCCGTATTAATTCATTATTTTCCCGTATTAATACGGGTAGATTTTAGCTGGGAATTAGCTTAGGCATACCGGCAGACAATCTTTCAGTCCTGCGTTTAAACAAATCCAAATTGTGCATTTTTCTGTCTCTTATAAATTTATCGTACCAGTTTTATTTCCCGTATTAATACGGGGATTTTTGATTAATTATCTGCCTACCTTGCTCATATGATTAACTAACACTTATTAAAATGAAAATTATAGTAATACTTTTTCTGGTAATCATTAATACTCCGGCTTATTCCCAGGTGCATGAGCGTTGGGATGTGAAAACAATCACGGACAACTTCAGTCCTGACTTTAATTCTATAAGAAAAATAACGGTTGCGAAGATAGAACCGAAGCCGAAAATACGGGTTCAGAATACGCAACCCCGGTTAAATTTTGAAAAGCAAATGGTATCCATTAGCGGTACCGTCTCCAGGATAGCGCTGGAATCCGACGGAGATTATCATATTGAAATTACTGATGGGACAATGGGAGATTCTTCATTTGTTTGCGAAGCCGTTAATCCGTCGTTAAGTGTGGCTTCAGGATCTAAAATGGTTTCGCATTTTAAGACTGTTTATAAGACGGCTAAAAATTTAAAGGTTGGGAACAATGTTGAATTTACAGGCATATTATTCCAGGATAAATTTCATAATCCAAGCCCAAACAGGACAAGAAATTTTGTAGAAATGCATCCAATATTAATAGCCGCTAAACGCTGAATAGGTCCCGGAATAAGGGCAAATAACTTTGAATTCATGCCAACAGACGATGGCCGTCTGACAGCGGGAAGTTTACAGTTAAAATACAACCATGTCCTGTCCGGGAAACAAAATCAGCCGTCCCCTTATAAGAGGTTGCCCTGCTTTTAATATTCGCGACCCCGATCCCCTTTTGTTTTTTAGCCGTATCAAACCCAACACCATTATCTGAAAGAGAAAGCACGATGGATCTTTTATTTTGTGAGAGGCGGATCACTACTTCTGTTGCTTTGGCATGTTTTAGAATATTAGTTAACTGTTCCTGCACTATCCTGAAAAGATTCAGCTTAAATTTATCATTCACACTATTTTCAATAAACCCTTTTACGGCATATGATATTTTCACCGGGTTCATTTCCATTGTATCACGGGTCATATTATCAATTGCCTCACTAAGCCCGATATTCTTAATAATATCGGTTGTCAGGCCTTTGGTTAACTTTCTTATTTCTTCAATTGCTTTCAGCGTATATTCGGAAGAACGGCTTAAATAAAATTCACTTTTTTCACCACCCTGCTTGGCCAATTCAAGAAACATTTTTGAGGCGCCCAGGAGCTGGTTTATATTATCATGAAGTTCCTTCCCAATATCTGATCTTTCTGATTCCTTTGCGTCCCTGGTTGCCTGCTCGATCTGCATTCCTTTTAATTTAATTTCATGGTCAAGTTTTTCTTCCAGCAATAATATTTCAGTGGCGGCAACTTTATAATACAGCTTTTCTTCATTGCCCTTTTCCTTGGCCAATATAATGTTATGAGCAACTATTTTTGCTTTTTTCGCATCAATATTTTTTTGTTCCAGGATGCGTTGACTGATATCAGTAATTATTATAATTGATTTTTTTATCCCGTCATTGTCTATGAAAACTGCAGATGTTATTTCGACGGGGATTGACTTACCGTTTTTTCTTATGGCCTTGACAAATGCTGCAGATTGTCCTGCTGTAGTTTTTTGTTTAAGCATTTTTTTAAAGCCGCTCTCATTTACATCAAAAATGGCAGACCTGCTTTTTGTCAATAATTCTTTTTTGGAATAGCCCAGGAGTTTGCAGGCAGCCCTGTTGGCTATAATTATTTGCCCTTTGCCGGCAGTGGAGATAATTTGTGCCTGTAAAGAATTATGTAAAACTTCCGGGTGAAGCATTACGAAACTTTTTAGTTAAGAAGGTAAAGGGGATCAATTGATCCCCCCTTAAAAACTAACAGTTGACAGAACCACTAATTGCAAATAGATGAATTTTTTATCTGTAAAACACCCGTACAAATACGGTAATTTTTTTCGGGCCTGATTTATATTTACCACCTTGGGGTTTCATCACTTGTGTCCATCCGTTTGATAAGGCTTTCCCTAAGCTCCTTGAAATCAATAGATCCGTTATTACACGAACCGTTTGTCTGCAATGCATACAGAAGCTCTATCAGTGCAGCTTTGGAAGCGGTCCACGCAATTTGAAGCCCGGTAAATTTACGGGCCACTTCATTGAGAGACAACCAGAGGTCGGGCGTTTTTCTTACAAAATAAATGTCATCAAAAATCTCTAATCCTGCTCAATGTTTCTACTGTAATACCAAGGTAGGGAAGCAATATATTTTGACGGGAGAAGATATTGGTATTTTTCAATGGCCCTTTGTATCCAGATACGGCCTTCCTTTAAGAGTAAATGTTTTTTCGGAATATCTATCTCCACAAGATGCTCAATTTGCTTTTTTACAAGTTGTAAACAAAAGTAATATTACGGGTGACAGCAATTGTGTTAAGCCAAAGTATATTTGTATATGATTTATAAATTTCTGAAACAGGCTAAGATCACGAACAGGATTGGAAAATTTACAATTGTAAGGCCACAAAACAGTGATAGCAGGTTTAAATCCTTTCAGCATTCATTGCAATCAAAAATTTTATTTCGTATAGCATATACCACAACAGCAGCTGTATTTTTTGTTCCTGATTTTTTCAGAATCATTTCCCGGATACCCTCAACTGTTCGTTTACTATTTCCGAAATGATCTCCTATATCCTGGTTGGTATACCCCCTGCAAAGTAATTTGATGACATCTGTTTCTTTTGGTGTAAAGATGTTCAGGATTTTTTCGTATTGTTTATTTGGATGTAGGTTTGCCTTAGAAAATGCGGTGGCTGTAATTAAGCGCTGAACCATCCTCATTGTTTCACTGCAGAAGTATGGATTTTTATTCTGCACTGCAATAACAGCAGGGATAATTTCCCTAAGCAGCATTTTTTTCTGCAGGATCCCGTTTACTCCGGAGCTGAATATTTCAAATAAATGATTTTTATCATTTGCCTTAGAGACCACAATTATTTTTGTTTCGGGTAATTTTGTTTTTATTGTTTTTACAGCATCTATTCCGCTACTTCGGCGAAGTACAGTTTCTGTTATTATTATTGCAGGTCTGTATTTACAGGATTGCTTAACCAGCATGTTTGCATCTGTTGCAAAACCTGCCACCATGAATCCATTTGTTTTACAAATAACCCTTGCCAGGTCATCACGATCAGATTTTTGACTGATACCAATGATAAGATTAACCTGGGGTATTTTTTTGTACATCGCCCGTTGTTAACAGTGTTAAAGGTTATAGAGATCAAAGGTTATGATTTTTAAAATAATAAATTACCGTATTAGTACGGTAAACCATTTATGATTTTTCCCTGCTGCACCTATGTATCATTCAGCCAATTCAGATCATCTTTATCGAGGTCCTTCTGAGAAAATACCCTCCCGCTTTTAATATCGTCTTCACTTTGTTCCACCATAGCGATTTGATCATTGGTTAATATGACCTTATCTTTATCGGCAATTTTTTCTATGAGTTGGTATATCTCATATAAAGATTCCTCGCTGGAAATTGTTGCGATCTTTTCTATTATACTTTTTCTCAAATTGTCTATCACATTCATAAGAAAAGGTTTTATCCAAATATCGTCCGATATCAAATGCTTTCATAATTTTATGACATAAAATTTATAACCTTGATGGATAAAAGTGAGGATAAATTTGAATTGGAATTCAATACAGGAAAAATAAATGTGAACAGGCGTACAATTGGGACTCAGGTTATTTTCAGAATTGTTTTTTCTGATAATCGGCCTCCCTTGATTATTACAAAAGCGTCACATTCCAATGCATATAATTTCTGAATACTCTAAAACTTTTGAATAATGTGTTATTACAACGGACAAAAAGTTACAAGGGTTGAATATATACGGTTAAAGCAATTGGAAAAAGCTGTAGCCAATTATGACTTTTTAAACAGGGATCTGCAAATTGGTTTTGATTATAGTGAGAATGCAGTTTTGAAAAAAACCAGTGATGCAGATTTTGATATAGTGAAAATGGAATGGGGATTTCTTCCCAAAAAATGGTTTGGGCAGGCAATTGATACCAGGGCAAAAGCAGGGCGGTTTAGAAGAGGTTTTCCTAACCTGTTTGGAAAAATGGAGCCTGGTATTACGACATTAAATGCAACGGCTGAAGAGTTGTTGTTCCCCGGAAAGATTTACAGAGATGCTGCATTAGAAAGAAGATGCTTAGTGCTGTCAACCGGTTTTTTTGAATGAGGCATGTTTATCCGGCAAATAAAAGAACAGGGTTACCTGTGAAAACTGCAGTTAAATATCCATATTTATATTTCCCTGCATGACCAACCCTATTTTTATATGGCGGGAATATGGCAACCATGGAAGGATGAAGAGACAGGGGAATATGTTGAAACATTTGCTATCGTTACTACAGCAGCAAATAAATTGAGGGAACAAATTCATAACAGGTAAAAAAAGAATGCCAACCATTCTGAATGATGATCTTGCCTATGAATGGCTGTTTGAAGATTTAAGTGAAGAAAGAATTTCAGAAATTGCGAAAACACAATTTCCTTCAGAAAAAATGCAGGCATGTACCATAGCAAAAGATTTCAGGGAAGCCCTTGAACCTGCAAAAGAATTTATTTACCAGGACCTTCCATTGCTTGTATCAGAGGGAACACCTCCAACTCCAATGCCTGTTCAAAAAAGTTTATTTTAGATTATAAAAGCCTGCGGCACAGATCAAATAATTTTCTCCATACAGTTTTTTTATACTGTCAATTGCCTTGTACAATTTTGTTTGTTCCTGTGTGTCTTTGAACAGATCGATCTGGTGAGTGCCGTGTATCAGATCTGAAAACCGGATGCCGATCAATCTTATGAGTTGACGGCGTGTATATAATTTATCAAATAGTTCTTTTGCCTTTTGTATTAATTCATTATCTACAGCTGTGTAATCTATCGACATTTGTTTTTGTTCTGTTTGAAAATCACTGTATCTGATCTTTACAGAAATACATCCTGTGAGTTATTACTCTTATGGTCTGGGCTCAAACAGATAATTTTAAAGATGTTGACAGAAGCTCAGCAACAGATGGTGATATAGATATTCCTTATTCTTTATCACTTGCAGACGTAATGGGGAAGTAAGGGAAGTATCAATTATCTGGAAGAGACTCAATCAATGATTTCTGCTATAATGAAACAAGAAATAAATCCTAAAATCTTTTCTGTTTTATTGAGCAATGCAATGGAGTCGGATAGTAATTTTCTTTCTAAAGCTACAAAAGCATATCAGTTGTTATTCAGGGGATTTAATATAAAGGAATAAGCAACGAAACGATCATCATGCGCCAGTGAAACAGGGATATGCAAATCTTCTAAATCCTTTAATATGACCGGGTAACCAACAGAGCTCTTCTCTACCTGCAAATCGCCTGGGAAAAAGGAATTTAACTTGTTTAATAGTAATGTTCTGACCGCCTTTGATTGATGATAATAACCGGCATCATCAATTGATTGAATGCCCCACCAAACATTTTCAAAATTTTCATTATCATTAACCACTGTTGCTATCCACTCCTCGCTGATTTTTGACTGGAAATAAAAGGTATGTGATCCATAAATAACCTTACCTCTGTAAAACTCTTTATTATATCCGTTACTTTCCCATTGGATACCTTCGAATTTATTTATCAAAGGCCCTACTGGAATTTCAATGTGCTGAATGATGATCTTTGTCGGAGAAAATACCGAACCGGGAATGGTTCTTTTAAGGTATTTGTACGCCGACTCTTTAACCGACCATAATAACCATACATAGTTTTCAAAAGGCATTTCTGCAAATTGCGGCTGATGATAAAGCCTCTGCTCCCGGGCAGAAAGGATCTTTGAATAAAACCTGAACTGGCTGGTTCGTTGTTTATCCACCGATCTTAACGCTACAATATCATTGCCGGCACTTTTCATGCAGATTGATTCATTTTATCAATTATTACATTAATACAGCTTCCTACCTTGTACATTTTTTCTGCCGAGTCGGAATCAATTTCAATATTGTATTGCGATTCTGCATCTATAATAATATCCACCAGGTTAGCTGAATTAATCTTCAGATCCTTTATAAGATCGGTCTCTTCAGTAATTCCATCCAGCATTTCTTTGTTTTCTGTGTAAGGGGCAAGTACTTTTTTTAATTCAGTAAAAATAGTTTTTCTATCCATTGTTAGTGTATTTTGAAATTATTAAACAGGTATTCACATCGCCAAAGCCAAAATTAGCTTTTGCTACAACATTAATTTCTTTGTTCACCATTGTTGTTGGTAATTTTTTTGCATTTATTAAATTTATTATTTCCGGATCAGGGTCTTCTAAATTAATATTGGGATGAACAAATTGATGAACTATCTGCAAAACTGCAGCCACACTTTCAATTGCGCCAGCTGCACTAAGGCAATGCCCGATCATTGACTTTAATGAATTGACCAATGGAAAATCATCTCCTTTCCTGCCCAATGCCTGTACCCAGTTTTGAATTTCGAGTTTATCAGCAAAGGTGGCGGTTAAGTGCCCGCTTATCAGGTCTATTGACTGAGCACTGGTGTTTGCATCTGCCAGAGCTTCGTGGATGCACCTGATAACACCCACAGAGTTGGGAGCTGTCATAGTGCCACCGCTGCGTTGCCCCCCGGAATTATTACTTCCGCCAAGTATTTCTGCGTATATGGTAGCATTGCGTGCCAGTGCGTAATCAAGGTCCTCCAAGATGAGGGCGCCTGCGCCTGATCCGGGAACGAAACCGTCGGCCGACACACTCATTGGACGCGACGCCTTTTCGGGTTGATCATTAAATTTTCTTGACAAAACACGCATAGAATCAAATGCGCCAAATACATATGAATCTACATATTCACTGCTGCCTACTACCATACGCTTAGCCATGCCATATTTTATGTATTCGTAGCCCATTAAAATGGCTTGTGTTCCGGTGGCACAGGCTGATGAGTTACTAATGATCTTATTACCCAATCCTAACCGGCCTGAGATATAGGCGGTAACCCCGCTGTTCATGATCTGCTCCACAACACGTGAACCCAGTTTTTTTGATTCCTTAGCATCCACACGGGTAATGGCATTTTTGATCACATCCGTATCAGCTACGCTGCTCCCGAAAATACAACCGGTTTCCCAAAGCGTTTCTTCGCTTACAATATTGTTGCCTGCATCCATCCAGGCATCCAGGGCGGCTTTTATACCAAAGGCAATACCCTTACCTTTTAAACCATACAAGCTGGTTTCGGTAATATAATTTCTTAGTTGTTCCCATTCAAATTCAGGCACACCGCTTACCTGGCAATTAAACTTTAGCTCTTGATATTGAGGGATAAATTTTATACCTGAAACACCGTTCTGTATTGCATGCAGAAAATCAGGAATGTTCATTCCATTGGGTGAAACCACTCCTAAGCCGGTTATAACTACACGATGATTCATTCTACTTTGTTTTTTATAACGGCATTTTTAATAATACCCGAAAACATTCCCTTCGCAACTAATTCTCCTGCACTGTTATACATTTCTATTAAACATTTTAATTTGCCAAAACGAAAATATTGTTTTTGGGAAGTTACTATAACTTTTTCTCCCGGTAATACCATTTTAAAAAAAGAAACATCTGTGGCTGTTAGCAATGGAAATGATTCTTTCCTTATTGCGACTCCTGCTTCTTTGTTTTCGCAGATGATAAGATGTATGCCTAAAACCACCAAACCAATTTGCGCCATGATTTCTGTAATGATAACGCCTGGTGTCACCGGATTGTTTACAAAATGATCTTCATAAAAAAAAGCATCTTTTCTTAAGGTATAATCCCCTGTCACTCCATTCATATCCAGCGCTGAAATATTATCTATAAAAAGGAAAGAAGATTTATAAGGCAAGTAATTTAAAATATCATTGAACATGTCATTGGTTTTTCTTATGAATTTTATGTAAGCTCTAATTTGACATGAGCTATCGGCAATGCTCCCCGCCGTCAACATGAATTAAAGAACCATTTATCCAGTATGCTTCATCTGTGCATAAAAGGTAGATCACATTTGCTATATCTGCTGGTTTTGTTATCCTGCCTAAAGGATTTCTTTTTTTTGCCATCCTGATCAACTTTTCACTCCCCGGTATTTTTTTTAGTGAAGGTGTTTCGGTGATTCCTGCCTGTATCAAATTTGTTTTTAATCCATATTTACTTAATTCTATCGCCATATAGGTTGCAAGGCTTTCGAGTGACGCTTTGGCAACAGATATAGCAGCATAACCTCCCCAATATTTATGAGCGCCTTCGCTGGTGAGACCTATTATCCTGGCATCTGGTTGAAAAAGTCCTGCTTTTAAAAGAGATCTGACCCAATCCAATATACTGGTTGACATAGCATAAGTAGTAAGCTGGATATCTTCAATAGACAGAACCTCGTGACTTTTATCATGGCCGCCATCCGGTAAAACCAATGGCTTTAAATTTCCTCTTGCAATGGAATGAAGGAGGAGCCTTACGCTATGCTTTTTACCAATAAGCGTAAATTGTTCAATAAAGGAATTACGGCCCAATGTATCTAATGCATTTATGTTGAATGGCGCAATGTTTACTTCACACGTTTCGGCTAATTTTAAAAATCTTTCTTTAAGCGATTTCTCTGCGATTGCAGTTTCCCGGTATAATACAGCGATGTTCATACCATGCAAAGCTAGTTTTTCCGCTGTTGCAAAGCCAAAGCCGCTTGAACCGCCTAAAATAACAGCCCATGAACCAGAAAAATCTTTTTTATTTTTAGACACTTAATTTTTTTTTACTGTAATATATAAAAGATTTATTTGTTTTGATTTGATTCACGAATGTAAGGTAGATAAAATGCGGGGCGCTAACACATACGATGCAGTTTACAAATGCCCTCCGACCAATCATCGGGGCGGGTTTAATTATCTAAAAGAGAAAGGCGTAGTTTTTTGTCCTGAGTACTCAGGACAGCAGAGGAGAGGCCACCAACCCGGCTTGAAAAAGACTCTTATCGACAGTTCTTTACTTCTTTTAATTTAGACAGTAGTTTTTTAGCAGAATCCTCATCTATTTCCTTGCATTTCAATTTGTTCATAAATACACCATGTTTATACATCACTCGGACGTAGTATGTTTTTCCTGCTTCCACTTGTATTTTATCTTTATCAGTCTTCTTGCCGGGTTTATTACCTAAAATTTGAGATGAGACAACATGAGAGCCGGGCGTAACATTATGAATTGAAAATCTTTGGTTATTAATCCCGCAAACGCGGGCATCATCAATGAATACTATATAGGCGCCTGCCAGGGGCGGAAAGACGTCTGATCGCATGAAATACACTTTTCCGGTCTGACCCTGTGATCCGTTTGAATTTTGTGCGTACAGTGAATTTGAAACCAAGATCACGAAGAAAAATGATAGTATCTTATTCATAAATATATATTTTAAACAAAAATAATGAATTGCAAATAATTTTTAAAAAAATTTTCTTATTACAATTCACGACCGGCCATCGGCAAAAGCCAATCTTTAAGATTTGCTTCTAACATTTACTAATATAACAAACATTGCAAAATGATATTTATCGTAATTCTCTATATTTGCAAGGCACCTAATTGGATATTACTAATGAAATTTAGAATAATATTTGCATTGTTTTTTATTCTTTCCGGTGGGATTGTACAAGGTCAAAATTTGTACCAGAATTTTGACAGATCAAATTTTTATGCTGTAATGGCTGCCGGAAAGTTAGATGAAATAAATGATCAGCTTGCTCTCTTAAATTCATCTTCAATAAACGAAAAGGAAGCTTATGAAGGAGCATTGTTGATGCGAAAATCCGGACTTATAAAAGTAGCTGCTGAAAAATTAAAGTTCTTTAAAAAAGGACGTATTAAACTGGAGACAGTATTATTAAAAGACAGCAGTAATGGAGAATACCATTTTTTAAGACTAACCATTCAGGAACATGCACCTAAAATAGTTAAGTATCGCACTGAACTTGAAACCGACAAACAATATATTATAAAATCCTTTAAAAACTTATCGTCCGTTGTTCAGCAAGCCATTATTGATTACAGTAAAAATTCAAAAATATTGCAGTCACAAGATTTTTAATTTTAAAACAGAATGACTAAAAAAGTATTGGCTATTTATTATACACAATCGGGACAGTTGGGTGAAATTGTTGATCATTTTACAGCACCTCTTACAGTAGCAGGAATATCGGTAGAAAAAGTTAGTTTCAATCTTGCAGAGAATTATACATTCCCCTGGACCGCAGATAGTTTTTTTAGTGTGATGCCTGATTGTGTTTTAGGAGTTCCAGCACAACTTGCCCCTTTTAAAATAAAAGAAAAAAAATATGATTTAATTATTTTAGGATATCAAGCCTGGTTTTTATCTCCAAGCATTCCATTTAATTCTTTGTTACAACATCCTGATTTTTTAGCGATATTAAAAAACACTGCGGTAATAACTATAACAGGCGCCCGCAATATGTGGCTTAATGCTTTTGTAAAAGTAAAAAAATTGCTATATGGCACAGGCGCAAAACTGGTTGGCAATATTGCATTGGCAGATAAACATCCAAACCCAATTAGCTTTGTTACCATTTTTCACTGGATGCTGCATGGCAAAAAAGATCGTTATCTAAATATCTTTCCCCTTCCGGGAGTTTCGGATGCAGACATTAAGCATTCCAGCATATTTGGTGAGCGTTTGTTGCCACATTTAATCATCAATGAATGGAATGAACTACAGAACGAATTGGTGAATGAAGGCGCTGTTAAACTCAATTATAATTTAATGATTATAGAATCTGTAGCGGGCAAAATATTTTCGCTTTGGGCTAATTTTATTGTAAAAAGAAAAAACAAAACAGCCTGGCTAAAAGTGTTTAAATATTATTTGTTAATTGCTTTTTTTATCGGCGCACCTATTGTTATCACTGTTGATGCAATTTTTTTTAAACTATTTTCGCCTAAAAGAATAAAAGCTAAAAAACAATATTATTTAAACTTAGATATAAATTAATTTTACTGTATGTCTGCTAACGAAGTTTACATAAATAAAACCTCTGCATATTTTCCTAACGAGCCTGTTTCTAATGATGATATGGAATTATACCTTGGCTTTATTAATGATACGCCTTCCAAATCAAAAAGTATTGTATTAAGAAATAATGGAATTAAAAACCGGTATTATGCTTTAACAAAAGAAGGAAAATCTACACATACCAATGCGCAAATGACCGCATTAGCGGTGAAAACTTTATTTGAAGATGATCCTGCTAAAATAAAAGAGATTGAATTGCTTTCCTGCGGAACATCATCCCCCGACCAAATGATGCCCAGTCATGGTGTGATGACACATGGTTGGCTGCCCGAAGCAGAATCCATTGAAGTGGTTTCTCCTTCAGGTGTTTGCTGTGCAGGCATGCATGCCATTAAGTACGCTTATCTTGCTATCAAATCTGGCGATGTAAAGCTTGCAGTGGCAACCGGTTCAGAAAGATTTTCAGGATTGCTGGTCTCGGATGTTTTTGAAGAAGAGGCGCAAAAATTAAAAGACCTTAGCGATAATCCCTTCATAGCATTTCAAAAAGATTTTTTAAGATGGATGCTGTCTGATGGCGCTTCAGCCTTTTTGATGTCTAACAAACCCAATGAAAATGGGCTTAGCCTTCGGATTGATTGGATTGAAGGTGTTTCTTATGCAAACGAAATGGATACCTGCATGTACATGGGCGGCGAAAAAATGGAAGATGGAAGTTTGAAGGGATTTATGGATTTTACTCCCGAAGAAATTATGAACAAATCTATCTTCAGCATAAAGCAGGATATTACATTGTTAAGTGATAATATCGTGGCTTTGGGCGGTAAAAAAATAAAAGAAATTTTAGACCGCAAAGGAATTACCGCAGCTGATATTGATTATTTTTTGCCGCATATCTCCAGCGATTTTTTTAAAACTAAAATTTTTGACATGGTGCAGATATATGGCGGCGGCATACCTTACGAGAAATGGTTTATTAATTTATACACTGTGGGCAACGTGGGCGCTGCCTCTGCTTTTTTAATGATAGATGAACTGTTCAAAAGCGGAAGATTAAAAAAAGGCGAAAAACTTTTATTACTTGTTCCGGAAAGCGCAAGGTTTTCTTATATGTATGCCATGCTTACGGTTTGCTGAATTTATTTATTGCTAATTTATCTTATGAAGAAAGAAGATATTCCGCAGGATTTGAGCTCGCTTGGCAAAATCACCAAAGAAGTTTGTTATGCTACTGACGATTCAGGTAAATATGTTACTGAACTAAGCAAGGGATGGGATATTAAAATTACAGCGCTCGATACCGCCTGGCAGGATATTGAAAGCCGCATTGCAGTTGCACGAGAAAAAGTATTAAATAATGAAGCCAGCCCCCTGCTGTTTTTTATGGAACGGGGACTTATGGATATTGGGATTTTAGCAGGCTATACCGGTTTTTGGAAATGGCAGATAAAAAGACACCTGAAACCGGGTGTGTTTAACAACTTATCTGATAAAAAGCTTCAGCGCTATTCAGAAGTTTTTAATGTGAGTGTTGATGACTTTAAAAATATGAATGTGCATGAAGCTTAATTTTGAACACCTGCAGTCGGCACATTGTGAAAATGGGGTAACCCGGAGCTTGTTGAAAAATATTGGTGTTCATCAAATAACCGAGCCACTGGCTTTTGGCATAGGTTCGGGGTTGTTCTTTGTTTATCTCCCCCTGCTAAAAATAAATAACGGGCCCGTAATTGCCTTCCGTACGCTGCCCGGCCTTATATTTAAAAGGACCTGCAAAGCATTAGGCATCCAGGTTGTCCGAAAAAAATTCACTTCAAAAGAGCAGGCTGAGGTATTTTTAAATGAATGCCTTGCTGCCTGTCACCCGGTGGGTTGCCAGGTAGGTGTTTATTACCTTTCCTATTTCCCAAAAGAATACCGTTTTCATTTTAACGCCCATAATTTAATTGTTTATGGCAAGGAAGAAGATAAATATCTAATCAGCGACCCGGTAATGGAAAACGCTACAACCTTGAGCAGCTATGAATTAGAACGGGTGCGTTTTGCAAAAGGCGCACTGGCGCCCAAAGGACAAATTTATTATCCAAAACCAGGAGCTATCGTAACAACGGAGCAAATAAAAAAAGCGATAATAAGCGGTATTGAAAAAAACGTTCGCAACATGTTACATATCCCGATGCCTATAGTTGGTGTAAAGGGGATAAGATACACCGGTAATAAAATAAAAAAATGGCGTGATAAATTAGGATTAAAGCAGGCGGGTTTATATCTGGCACAACTGGTGCGCATGCAGGAAGAAATAGGAACAGGCGGCGGTGGATTTCGTTATATTTATGCAGCATTTTTACAGGAAGCTTATGCTTATCATCACATTGATGAGCTGTTGAAAGTTTCAAAAATGTTTACTGATTCCGGTGATCTTTGGCGCACTGCTGCAGTACAAGCGGCTGGTATTTATAAGGGGCGCATTGGGAGCCAGGAAGATTTTAATATAATGGGTGATCACTTACTTGCAATTGCAGAAATGGAACGGCAGGCATTTGTTGCATTATCCAAAATTAACTGGACATCATGAACCCCTTAGCAGTCAATATACAGCATCTTACTTTTGGTTATCCAGACCAGCCCTCACCATTTTTCATCGACTTCAATTTGAAAATAGCTAAAGGAGAAAGATTTGGCTTATTTGGTCCAAATGGCTCGGGAAAAACCACGCTGATTAATCTTATGACCGGTTTACTTTCTTTTAAAACTGGCAACATTACACTACTTGGAAATGAAATAAAAAAACATGATAGATCTATAAATAAACTTTTTGGTTTTATTCCCCAGGATCTATCTTTTTACCAGGAGCTTAGCCCCGCAGAAAACCTGGAATTTTTTGGGGCCTGGTCTGGCATGCAAAAGCAGGAGATCAAAACAAGGACAAAAGAATTGTTTGATATACTTGGCCTAACTGAAGTAAGGAACAAGCCTGTACATAAGTTGTCTGGAGGTATGAAACGCCGGGTAAACCTGGCCATCGGTGTAATTCATGATCCCGAAATATTATTCCTCGATGAACCAACTGTAGGTGTGGATGTGCAAACCAGGTTGGTCATAATTAATTACCTCAAAGAGCTGAATAAAAATGGCACTACCCTCATATACACTTCACACCAGTTAAGCGAAGCAGAAGGTTTATGCGATAAAATTGCTTTAATTGATGAAGGGCAGCTCATCGCACACGATGACCTGGATGTTTTACTGGTAGAGCACGGTCAGGAAGGCCTGGAAGGTTTATTTTTAGATTTAACAGGTAAAATTACAGGAGGTCATGATGTTTAAACTCTGGGCCACGATCGTCAAAGATATTCGGATGCTGACCCGGGATAAGGTTGGAATAGCAGTGATGTTTGGTATGCCTGTTTTACTTGTGCTTATTGTTACGAGTATTCAAAACAACACTTTCCAATTAATAAATAAAAACAAAATAACGATCTTAATTTGTAACCGGGATACGGGAAAAACAAGTGCAGAGTTTATACAAGCGGTTGATAAAATAGACATGTTTAAACTGGAGCAGGTTTCAAAAGATGAAAGTGAAAAGCAGATCACCAACCAGATGCATGACAAGGCTGTCCTTTTATCTATGATAATATCGGCAGATTTTTCTGCAAAAATTGATAGTAATGCAACCAGTGTTACCGGAAAAGCGCTGAATGCATTTGGCCTCGAAGGAGATACACTTAATGCAAAGACAAGTAATGCCGGACCAGTTACTTTATACTATCAGCCTGTTTTACAGGAATCGCTCCGGCAGTCTATTCAAGGGGCATTGTACGGAGCATTGCAGCTGGTAGCAAGTAAGCAGATATTAAGAGCGCTTTACTTCTCTATTAATGAAAAACCTTTACCAGTAAACCTGGAAAACGAACTACTGGATAACAATATAGCCATCAACGAAGTTCCGGTTTCCCTGGATAAAAGCATGAAAAGGCCAAATGCTTCCCAGCATAATGTTCCGGCATGGACCATATTTGCCATGTTTTTTGTGGTGATATCTTTGGGTGGCAGCATTGTTCGTGAAAAACTGAGTGGGAGTTTTATAAGATTAAAAACCTTACCAACTAATTATTTTATATCGCTGTTGTCAAAACAACTCTCGTATTTATTGGTTACTATGGCACAGGCGGCATTAATTTTTGCTATAGGTGTATGGGTGTTCCCGATAATGGGTTTGCCGCCGCTGAATCTTCCTGCTGATGTATTGGGCCTGTTTTTTGTCTCGTTAATTTGTGGATGGTGTGCCGTAAGTTATGCTATCTGCATTGGGGTATTTGCCCGAACACAGGAGCAGGCCAATGGTTTCGGTGCGGTATCTATTGTAATTCTTGCCGCTATTGGTGGATTAATGGTACCCAGTTTCGCCATGCCGGAGTCGTTTAGAATAGCCATGAAATTTTCGCCCCTGCACTGGTGTTTGGAAGCTTATTATGGTTTGTTTCTCGAAGGAGGCAAAATGAAAGATATTTTAGTAAATGTTATACCTTTATTGCTTATAACTGTATTCATACAGGTAATAACAGTATTAGGTTTGAAAGTAAAAAAACTTATTTGAATAAATACAGCTAAATGGAAATTCAAGAATTAAAAAAACAATTAAAAAAACAAATCATAGAGTTCCTGAATCTAACACCTTTAACTCCCGAAGAAATTAAGGATTATGAGCCTCTATTTGGCGACGGATTAGGTTTGGATTCTATTGATTCGCTCGAGCTTATTGTTTTACTCAAAAGAGAATATGGAATAACAATCCAGGACCCCAAGGAAGGTCGTAAAGTACTGGTGGACGTAAATACAATGGTTGATTATATAACACAAAACAGAACAAAGTAAAAAGGCATTTATAATGCAATAAAGGATCCCCGGAATTTAAAACAAATGTCTTTTTGGGCAATTAAATTAGCAGTAACATCAATATTATTATTGTCAGTTGATTTGTAAGATAGCATCAATTGCAGGATGTTGTTACTCCCCGGATCAATTATTCTAAGAAATTTAATATGATTAGCTTTTTTTAGTCGAAAGGGTATATTAAGTGTGCTTTCTAAAACTTCTTTTACTATTTGCAGCATACAGGCACCGGGCAGAACCGGCTGGCCCGGAAAGTGCCCTTTAAATATCTCACTATCTTTATTGATCTCCAGGTTAGCATTAATAATATTTTCTTGATGTTCAAATAATATGATTTTATAAAAAGTATCTTTCAGCATAAATTCAAATAAAGTCAGCAGGCAGAAACCAGCATTAATGAATGATAAGTATTCAGGTAATGATTATAGATAAGTACCTTTTTGGGATTTACATTTTTTATCTTTCTCTCTATAACAACAGCCGGAACTTCCTCTTTTTTTATTATATTCGATGTTAGCCACAAAGCAAAGGCTGTAGAGGTTGGATACTCTCCACACAAATGTTTATAATTCGCCAATGAGGTATTGCTAAAAAGGGAGTCGCTTAATTGGTGGTATACTTCATCATTTTTCAGGTCGCCATTTTTACCGGTAATTACCAAGTCAATATCATCAATTTGCAGCGCATGCAGGGCTAAGAAAGCTATGATTTTCTGCTCAATCTCAGCAGTATTATTTGGTCTATAAAAAGTTTGTATACCACTAAGTTCAGCCAGGTTATCTGCTGATGGTTTATCCGTTAATAAAAAAAACACCGCACCCTCGCCGCCGATAGTTCCTTTAGAGCTGGTTGTAAAAAGAGATAAATTTGAAACCGGCCATCTTTTATATAAACCTAACCGGCTTAAAATGGTAAAACTGGCATCCGTTATTTCATCTGTACCCCCAACCAGGATATTATCAGCTTCATTTTCCTTTAAAAGCATTATAGCATCAAGCAAAGCGCTTTCAAATGAGATACCTTTATGCACAAACGTATTGTTGTACTGGTGGCATTTAAGCATCAAAGCAATTTGAGCCGCAACCGTATTGTGGGTTGATTGTATAAAAGCTGTAGGAGGAAGCAGTTCTTCGTGCAGTTCAATTATACTGGTTAAAAATGATGCCGTATGTTCCAGGCAACCATAAGCAGTGCCTGTAATTATTGCGCCGGGCATTTCTATATTGCCCCTATTTAAGCATTCCTGCGCTGCGGCCACCCCCATCTTAATAATGTGGCTCATCCTTCTTATTAATTTAGGATCAATAAATGCCGTATAATCGGGATCTATGGCTCTTAAACGAATTTTAGTATATTCAACAGCCTCTGTTAAAAGGTTCGAATTGCCGAATGTTTTTTGCGGCGATATACAGGCAGATGAACGAATATATATCTTCATTTTATATCCTGGAAAATATTAATGATGTACAATTTCCGCCAAAACCAAAGGAGTTTGACATCACATGATCAATTGTTTGACCTGTTAAAAATCTTTTTTCAGGTGCAAATGGAAATTCCTGCATTTGGGTTTCAAAACGCAGATTGGGATAGATAATTCCATGCCTGATTGCCAAAACAGAAAAGACAGCTTCAATACCTCCGCTGGCACCTAAAGTATGGCCTGTAAAAGATTTAGTAGAACTCATGGGTGGATAATGCGGGTTAAATAATCGTTTTACAGCAGTACCCTCTGCGCTATCATTATTTGACGTACCTGTACCATGCAAATTAATGTAATCAATATCCGACGGCTTTAAACCGCTTTTTTCCAAAGCTCTCTTCATAGCCAAGTATGAGCCGGTACCATCCGGCGAAGAAGCGGTTTGGTGATAAGCATCATTACTATTATTATAGCCACCCAGTTTGCAGTATAGTGGTTTTTTTAATGTTCTTGCCACCTTTTCGGAAACTAGTACAACATACCCTGCACCCTCGCCCAGGTTTAAACCCTGCCTGTTTTCATCAAAGGGCTTGCAATAATCTTTATCCAATATCATCAGGGTATTAAAGCCGTTGAGTGTAAATTTTGTTAAAGCATCCGTCCCACCTGCAATCACCACATCTAATATGTCGTTTTTTATTAACCGGGCACCATAAAATATAGCATTGGCGGATGATGAACAAGCTGTGCTAATGGTAGTCATGTAGTCTTTGATCCCCAACTGATCTGCTACGGCTTCGGTTACACTTCCGCACTCGTGGCCAAACACGTTCCTTAATTTACCTTTGCTGTTATCGGCAACAAAGTCAATAAAAAAATCTTCGCTTTTATCCATACCGCCTACGGTATTGGCAGAAACAAAACCCGTACGAAAAGAAGAAAGATCAGCAATTGCTGCATCACTTAAAGCTTCCCTTGCTGCTATCAAACTTAAAAGCGTGGTTCGGCTTATTTCAGAAGAAACACCTGTCATTGCAGCAAGTTCTTTATTACTCAATTTCACCTCGGCTACCGGGATCTTATTACGATGCACAGTCTCCAGGTAAGTAATATCGGCCACGCCTGCCTGCTCGTTTTCAAAGGCGGAAAGACATTGGGCAACATTGTTACCTATAGCAGTAATGGCTCCTACGCCAGCAATATAAACTTCCGAATTCATTATTTAATTAATCTTTTTATCATCAAATATCTTATTCATATGCTCTTTTGTAAAAGAGACCGCTTCATTACTTTTTAACTTTTCAACCAAAAACAAAGCAGCTTTATATTCATCCCCAAGTAATTCAATCCAACCGCAAATACATACCTGTAAAACATTATTGTCCAGCAGGCTGCTTACATAATTTTCTATAAAATCTGCATTAAAACTATCAAACACAAAAAAAGCATCTTCGCCTTTAAAATTATTCCGGATACAGATCTCGCCGGTTACAATATTAGGCAAGGTATAAACGAATAATAAAGGGCTGGGAATATCTTTTACGCTTGCCATATATTTCTGGTCTGTATCCAGGCTCGAATTAGCATTGGAAAGGATCAGGCCTATATCTTCAGGCCTGTAATTTTCCTTTTGAAAACTGTTTTTCAATAATATTTCGGAAGCGAGCCATCCGAGTTTACTCAGGTTATCCATTTTGTAAAACCTGGAATAATTTATATCAAAGTGCTTATATACCGAAAGGAGAAAGCCAGGTACATCAGCATCTTTATTTACAAACAGGAGTTCCCCGTTTTTGTAAACAGTATGGTTGCTGATGAGGCAAGCGGATGTAATATATTTTTCTGCTATCAAGTTTTTTTAAATTATATTTTCTACTATTTTATTGTTTACTAAAAACAACAGCGGCATTACAACCGCCAAATCCCGAAGCTGTTTTCAGGCAATTCGTAAAATTACCGGACAGTAAATCAGTACAAATATTTAATGGGTTTGTTGTGCCCGTTTCATTAAATCCTAAAGTTGGGATAACCAGATTTTCTTTTAGTGAATGAATAGAAACAATTGATTCAATTAAACCGGCAGCTCCTAAAGTATGTCCGTAATAGCCTTTCAAACTATTTACCGGAACGGTTTGCAGGTTAGCTAATGTAATAGCCGTTGCTTCCATCTCATCATTATAAATCGTTGCTGTACCATGCGCAGATATGAAATCGATATCTGTTGCTAAAAGATGCGCATTATCCAGAGTTTTTGTAATAGCCTGGCAAAGTTCCGCACCTGTTCGCGAGGGTGCTGAAATATGATTAGCATCATTGCTAACTGCGCCACCCATAACTTTTATTCCCTGTGCATTTTTTGGGTTAGCAGACAGGATAATGGTGGCAGCTCCTTCGCCTAAGCTTATCCCGTCCCTGTTTACATCAAAAGGTTTACATGGCCCGGGGCTGATGGCCTGAAATGACTGGAAACCCGATAAAACAAATTTTGAAATAACATCGGCCCCGGCAATCACAGCATTTTCATATTGACCTGATTGTATGAGCCGCATACCAGTTAATATGGCCATTATTCCCGAAATACAGGCATTGGACACCACAACGGGTTGATTAATGAAACCAAAATATTCGGCAACTAATTTGGCTGAAGTCGGCAAGGAAATCCTTTTTTGTATGGTTGAGTTATAACTTTCTGTTTCGAGCAGACTTATATTTCCTTTGGTTGAAGAAATGATCAGCACTGTTTTCTTATCGTCGGCATCTATGCTGCTATTTTGAAGTGCATCCTTGATAGAGGCAATAAGCAACTGCTCGAACCTGGTATATTTTTGATCGCTATGTTGTATGAAATCACTTTTATTATCAAACAGGGAAGCATAAAACGGTTGATCGGCTAACGCCGTATCATGATGCTTGCGGATGCCTGAAACGCCATTTTTAAGCTGGGCAAAATTTTCGGCGGTTGTTAAACCGATGGGGGATAAAATATTATCTGAAACAATAAAAACACCCGGCATCATTTTGCTGACAAAGATATTCATTTCACATTGAGCCATTACTTTATCATTACGCCTTACCGTACCTGAAATTACGGTTATATCAAACACCTGGTTTTCTATCTTTACTTCGGTCACTAATTCGTCGTTTATTTTTGGCAGATCAAATATCTCGAGATTTTTAACAGCACCAATATAGCCCACAGCAACCGGTTTGTTTTCCATCATCGCCATATATCCTGCCCTTGCAGCCGCGGTTTGGGCAATGTTTTCCATCAAACCAGCTTCACTAAACTTACCCTCCACTACCAAAACATTTTCTTCATTAACACGGAAAACTGTTTGCGTGCTATTTTCATCAGAACTCAGCAATTTATCTACCATTACAAATGGTGGCCTTTGAGGTATTAATAATAAAATATCTTCCGGGAACATATTGCTTACTAAAACTTTAATAGAATAAAATATGGTTAGGCCGATCTACAACAACTGTATGCGGTTTCTTTTTGAGCTTATGAATACAAACCACCGTTTACAGATAATACCTGCCCGGTAATATAAGCAGCCTCCCCCGAAGCTAAAAAGGCCACAGCATGTGCTACTTCTTCGGCTGACCCGAACCTATTGACGGGGATCATTCTTTTTAATTCCTTTTCATCCAGTTCTTCTGTCATATCGGTTTTGATAAAGCCCGGAGCTACGGCATTTACTGTAATTCCGCTACGGCCTACTTCCTGTGCCAGTGCTTTTGTAGCGCCAATAACTCCTGCTTTGGCTGCCGAGTAATTGGTTTGGCCAGGCAATCCCTTCAAACCAGACAAAGAAACAATATTGACAATCCTTCCATATCGTTTCAATAACATACTATCAAGCACTAAACGGGTAACAAAGAAAAAACCATCGAGGCTGGTTTTTATAACATTATCCCATTGCTCATCTTTCATCCACAACATCAGGCTATCATCTTTAATACCGGCATTGTTTACCAGTATTTCAACATGCTTTTCCGGGTTTGTTGTTATCCAGTCGCCAAGTGTTTGTTTTATTTGACTTCTGTCTGCTACATCAAATTTCAACAATTCACCATCACCGCCGTTTTCCCTTATTTGCGAAAGCGTTGTTTCCGCTTCCTGCACATTACTTTTATAATTAACCAGCACATAATAGCCCATGGCAGCCAGTTTGATACAGATCGACCTGCCAATTCCTCTCGAACCGCCGGTTACTAATGCAGTCTTCATTTATTAGATTTTAAGCCTTGAATGAAATTGCCGGATGTGTTGTTTCCAGGAAAATCCTGACTTTTTCCATTTCTTTATATCTGGGCTGATCTTCAATAAATTTTGGAAATATTTTCCGCACCATTGTATACAAAGCTAATGTATGCGGCGACAGCCTGTCCTTGCAACCTAAGTAATCAATTGCCTGTAAAATGGTCATTACCTGAATACCCAGCACTGCAAATGAATTATCAATTACCTTTTTGGTCATCAATGCGGCATTACAACCCATACTTACAATGTCCTGGTTGTCGTTATTGTTTGGAATACTGTGCACATACATGGGAAACGAAAGGGTTTGATTTTCAGCTACGGTTGATGTGGCAGTAAATTGCATTCCCTGCATACCGAAATTTAATCCTAATACGCCCAGGTTTACAAAGGGTGGAAATTTTTGATTCAGCTTATCGTTCAGCAGGTAGTTCAATTGGCGCTCCGCAAGCATTGATAATTTAGTGATGGCTATCTTAAGTTTATCCATCTCCAGTGAAACATAATCCCCATGAAAATTTCCGCCATGGAAGATATTTTGATTTACGTGATCGATAACCGGGTTATCATTCACCGAGTTTAATTCATCCACCAACACTTTTTCAGCCTGAATGATCGTATCATAAACCGGCCCCAAAACCTGGGTAACACAACGCAATGAATAATATTCCTGCACTTTATCTTCAAAAATTTCCTGGTCAAGGTTGCCCCGATGGTATAAATGTTCTGAACGGTTACGGATCATTTTACTATCACTCAAAATGTCACGCAGCATAGCAGCAACCCTGTTCTGGCCCTTATGGTGCTTTAAGATGTTTAGCTCGTGCGAGTAATGATCATCATAAGCCTCTACTATTTCATTGGTCATAGCCGAAAAAATGGCCGACCATCCCAATAATTTTTGCGCCTGGATGATATTCACCAATCCAATACCTGTCATGGCCGATGTACCATTTAAAATAGCTAATCCTTCGCGCACATATATAGAAAGGGGTTTAATACCCAAGCTGTTGAATAAGTCAGCCGTTGAATGTATTTTATCTTCAAATATAACTTCACCTTCACCGATCAATACTAAGCCCAGATGGGCCAGTTGTACCAGGTCGCCACTGGCGCCTACTCCCCCATGCTCATAAATACAGGGTGTAATATTTTTATTTATCAGTTCCCTTAGCAATTCCACTACATCGGTATGCACGCCCGAATAGGCCTGCATTAAACTATTTAAACGTGCGATCATTAACGCCTTCACCAAAACAGGAGGCAAAAGCGCCCCGCTGCCCGAACTGTGGCTGCGGATAAGATTATACTGAAGTTGTAAAAGATTCTCTTCGCTAACCTTATACTGTGCCATCGGCCCAAAACCGGTGTTTATACCGTAAATTAATTTATTAGATGAAAATTTTTGAAGGAACCGGAAGTTAACATTAACCTTTTCTAAAGCAGACGAAGGTAAAGTAATTGCTTTTTTCTTAAATAGGATGTCAGAGAAATCATCTAAAGTAAGGACGTTTTGTCCAACAGGTATCATAGACGAAAATTATTTTTATTTATAAAGCGCAAATATAGGTTTTTAGTTGATTGGGTTGATTGGGTGAGTAGTTGAATATGTTAAACTGATTCAAATGATCAAATCCTTCTGTCGATAAATTTAACCACTTTCCTGCTGGCTTCCTGGAACTGCATTTTTTGGATCTCTTCTGCAGTGATATAAGTAACATGCGGACTTACACGTAAGCGGGCCTGTAAATAAGCCCTTATCCGGTTATCACAGGCTTTACTATCATCTGCAGGTAAGAGGTGAAGCAATACTTCATCCATGCCAATTTCATTTGAATATACATCAACGACAAAGTCAAGTACCTCCTCCATCCCGTTCAGCAAATCAAACAGGGCGGGCGGATAAAGTGTAGTGCCTTTAAATTTTATCATTTGTTTTTTACGGCCTATAACGGGGGATAAGCGTAAACTTGTCCGGCCGCATGCGCAGGGCTCATCAAAATACATGCAAATATCTCCCGTTTTATAACGCAGCAATGGCATACCTTCAACACCCAGTGTTGTAATGGTTACCTCGCCGGGCATATTTGATGCTACCTGCCGGTTATTTTCGTTCAGCAGTTCAACGATCACTAATTCGGGTTGCAGGTGCCCGCCACGCCCTTCACTGCATTCTGTAAATGCTGTTTGCATTTCAGTAGAAGCATAGGTTGAATACAGGCGGATGTCCCAGGCTTCAGTTATCTTTTTACTGAGTATATTATAAGAGAAATCAGTGTTACGTATATTTTCGCCAATACAAACGGCTTTTTTTACGGAAGATTTGTTTAGATCAATGTGATTATCCTTCGCGAATTTAATAAGCTTGAGTATAAAAGATGGAACAGCTACAATGGCCGTAGGTTTAAGCCGCTGTATAGTTTCCCATTGCAGGGAAGGTACTCCGGGCCCTAAGCGGATGATGCCGGCACCCAGCTTACGCAATCCGGAGTAATAAGCGATACCCGCCATAAATTGCCTGTCGAGTGTAAGCATTAACTGGTATGTATCCGCCGCGTTACCATCTGCGCATACAAAAGAATTATATTCATTAGTTGTTAAACGGTTCAAATCATTTTCGGTAAGCGCAATGGTAACCGGACTGCCTAATGTTCCTGATGTGGATGTGTATTCGATGATCTTATCAGGGTCTACGCATAAAAAATTATTATTGTGTTGCTGCAGATCCTCTTTACTGGTAGTTGGCAGGGCAGGCAGATCTGCAAACTTTTTAATTGCAGCTATATCAACCTGATGTTTGGCAAATAGTTCCCGGTAAAAAGGTGAGTGTATACTAAGATAAAGCAGTAATTCCTGCAGTTTTTGTTCCTGTAATATGTTTGCTTTATCTGTTGATGCAGATTCTGTTCCCGGTAAACTCATATTATTTTTCTATGATTACAACTGCCGAAGCAATTGTTTTAAGATGCGACAAAGAAACCAAAATTTTACTTATCCCCCATGCAGAAAGCGTTTTTTTGGTTTCGCCCAGTAAAACCAAGGCAGGTTTCCCTGACCCGTCGTTTGTTATTTCAACTTCATTAAAATGCGTTCCTTCAAGCCAGCCGGTCCCAAGCGCTTTAAAAAAAGCTTCCTTAGCAGCAAAACGTGCGGCATAATGCTCAAACTTATTGGTTTTTGATTCACAATAAGCTATTTCTGTTTTTGAAAACACCATCTCCCTGAAACCGGATCTTTTATTTATTTTTTCGGCTATGCGATCAACTTCCATTAAGTCCGTTCCTAATCCTGCCAGCATAATTTAATTATTTAGTGATTGCCTGTTTATTGCATTTAACTCCTTAGCATTATTTACGGTCATAAAATGGCCGCCATCTTTAACGGGGATATCGCATTTTACATATCTAATTGGAAAAAGCCTGCCTGCAGTCCCATGAATATGTATTAGATTTTTATGTATAATCACGTTTTTCCAGTTTGCAATTTTACCCATAGCCCATTTTAAAAATAGAGGATCGGTATCATTCAATATTTCGGCCAATAATTTTCTATCGCTTTTACTTTGTGTCCCGAAAAACCAGTTAATTATAAAATTGGGCCGGGTTAATAGCCAGGTTGGTAAAAGTTGGTGAAATTGTAATGAACTTGAGTTTTGAAAGTAAGGAGGTATTTCGCAGTACGTTTTTACAGAAGCGATCAGTATTATTTTTTCTGTTTCGATGATCTTAGCTACTTCTGCAGCCATAATGCCGCCAAACGAAAGACCAATTAATATGGGTTTATTACTTGTGATCTGTTTCAGAAGCTGCTGTGCATAAGTTTCAATTGATTCCTCCCTTTGGATTGGTATCCACTGAATGAATGTGGTTTTATAGCCTAAAAAATCGAGGTACTGAAAAACCCTGTGGCCGGCACCAATCCCGCTAAAAAGATAAATATGCTTCATTCATTTTAATTGGGCTAACATAAATTATAATTTAACCAGTTGCAATTTACTTAAAGCAGGTTAATTTAGCTTATATTATTAAAAAAAATGCCACATTTCCTGGCAGGCATTTAGGTTTTTAGTAGTTTTGCAAATAATAAATTTAGGACATGCTGCCACCCGCCCGGCCAGGTACTTGATAATTTTTTTGAATTAAAAATTTCTGGCAAAGAATTTGTTTTTTCTATGAGGTATTATGATGAGTATGGTTTATTTTTAAATAATTAAAAATTCTAGGCATGAAAAAGTTACTATTATTGTTTTCCCTATTGATTTTTATATCTGTTTCTTCACATTCTCAAACACTCCCGCCACATCCTCGATTATCGGCTAAGCATCCTCCATTCCCGCCACACCCGCCACACCTCCATATCCTTCACCACATCATCCCTAGCCATCACTATAAACATCCTCACAAACACTATTATAAACATAAAAATCATGCAATGTTTAATAGTAAAATAAAAGGAGAAAATTTGGCGTAAGATAAAAATTAAGAAGGATAAATTTAATATTGCTTAAAGTTCTGACTAACATTTTATATCTGCGATGATTATTAAGTAATTACAAATCCAACGTCTTCAGGTTTCAATTCAAATTTAGTTATTGATTTTTTGATTCGTGCCACTAGTTTCATCTTTCTTTTCTAATCAAGGAATAAATATTCTGTTGGCGGTTTATAGGCAACTTTCTTTTTAATCATTGTCCAGATTATTACTGCCAGTTTTCTAGTTCTTAGCTACCATTAAATAGATTTTTTTTTTTTGAAACTCATTCCGAAAAGCAAACTGTAATTATCGATTTAATCCATGATAATTCTTGAAAGAATTATTTTCATAATAGTTGCCAAAGCTTAGGAAAGAAAATAAGGGCTCCTATTATTGCACTAATTATAGATATTAATAAAACAGCTCCGGCAGCAACATCCTTTATTATTTTAATTTGCAGATTAAATAAAGGCTGATTGTAATCGCACATTTTTTCTAATGCACTATTCATCATCTCGGCAGACAATACTATTCCTATGCATAGTAAGACTGCTATCCATTCATGTTTTGTAATATTTAGAAAAATACCCAGAATAACAATAAATACTGCGATAATAAACTGAGTTCTTCCATTGCGCTCGTTCCTTAAGAAGTAATTCAACCCCGCAAAAGCATTTTTAAATACTTTG
>DATCOF010000017.1:0-4706 GCA_036564845.1 Chitinophagaceae bacterium
ATAAGAGAAGAAAATAAAGCCCAGGCCTTTACACTTTTTTGTTCTTTAATAAAAAATGCGATCAATCCGGTTACCAACGGAAACCAAAGCAGCAGTTCAGGAAATGTAATGTACGTACCCAAGATTAAAATTATTTTGCAAACATTTGAATAATAAATAAAACTATGGTGCCTATCACCATCATTAAAATATATGTGCCCACCTGTCCGCTTTGCAGCAATCTTATTTGGCGGCTTCCATAATTAATTCCTCTTCCAACTCCATTCACCAAGCCATCAATTCCTGATCTTTCAATAACATTATTTAAGAACAGTGATAGAGATTTTAATGGCCTCACAATTATTGCATCATACAATTCATCAACATACCATTTGTTTTGCAACACTTTCGCAAAGCCTGTTTCTTCTGCGGTTTCAAGTTGATACTTTTTATATTTATTCCACGCCCAAAGGGAAATTATTAAAATTAATATTGTTGAAACACCGGTTAATATCCATTCTGTTTGGTGTGGAATTTCATGTTTAACTAAAATTGCATTTGAATTAGCAAAGATTGGATCTAAAAATTGTCCAAGTTTATGCCCGTTGCTCATCATGAATTCAGGGATGCCAATCAATCCTCCTACCATAGAAAGAAATGCAAGAATAATTAATGGAACTGTAATAGCAGAAGGGCTTTCATGCAGATGATGTAATTGCTCTTCCGTCCCACGAAATTTTCCCATGAACGTCATCGCCAATAATCTGAACATATAAAATGCTGTTAGCAATGCACCGCCTAAACCAATCGCATACAGCACAGAATTTTTTGCAAACGCTACTGCTAAAATTTCATCCTTAGAAAAGAAACCTGAGAATGGCGGAATGCCTGCAATAGCAATACAACCGATAAAAAAAGTAATGTAAGTGATGCGCATGTGTTTGCTTAATCCTCCCATCTTTCTTATATCCTGTTCACCGCCCATTGCATGAATAACAGAACCTGCCCCTAAGAAAAGTAATGCTTTAAAAAATGCATGTGTCATCACATGAAACACAGCGCCGGTATAGGCTCCAACACCTAATCCTAAAAACATATAACCTAATTGGCTTACGGTAGAATACGCCAAAACTTTTTTAATATCATTTTGTTTTAATGCAATGGTAGCGCCAAGAATTGCAGTTGCCAATCCTACAATTGCGACAACAGTCATGGTAGTTGGCGCAAGCGTGTACATAAGATTACTTCTTGCTATCATGTAAATGCCGGCGGTAACCATTGTTGCTGCATGTATCAATGCAGACACAGGTGTTGGACCAGCCATTGCATCAGGAAGCCATGTGTACAAAGGAATTTGTGCACTCTTACCAACTGCTCCCACAAAAAGCAATAAAGTAATGCCAACCATTGTATGCGTATTCAATTCTGAAATACGATTTACAATCCCATTTTCATTATTAAAAAGATCCTGAAAAGAAACAGATCCAAATGCATTTATCATCCAGAATATTCCTAACAAAAATCCAAAGTCACCAATGCGGTTCATGATGAATGCCTTCTTTGCAGCATTATTATAGATTGTATTTTTAAACCAATAACCGATCAGTAAATAAGAACACAATCCTACACCTTCCCACCCGATGAACATGATAACATAGTTAGCACCCAGCACCAACAACAACATGGAGAAGATAAAAAGATTGAGGTAAGAAAAATATCTTGCAAAAGCAGGAGCACTTTCTTCTTTCATGTAAGATGTAGAATACACATGAATGAGAAAACCAACGCCTGTTATGATCAAAAGAAATAAAGAAGAAAGCTGATCAACCTGGAAAGCAAATGACACTTTTATCTTTCCAACATTTATAAAATCAAAATAAGAAATTACCTGCGGAATAAAACCTTCGCCGCGGATGCTCATGAAAACTACAACGCTCAATAAAAAAGCAAGAAAGATAACACCACTGCCAATTATGCTTACCATTGTTTTTGATAAAACATTTCTTGCCAAACCATTAATTAAAAAACCAATCAATGGCAACAGTGGAATTAAATAAATCAGATCAAATGTATTTCTCATACCCTCTAATCCCGAAACTTCGGGACTTAATTTTTTTGATTAGTAATTCCCAATTCTTTTTTAAGAAGATTGGGGTTTAATTTTTCAGCCTGTTCAAAAAATTTATATCTATCGAATGCGTATTTCTATACATCATTACAATAATTGCCAACCCAACACTAACCTCTGCTGCTGCCACTACCATTATAAAAAAAACAAACAACTGTGCATCCATTGCATACTGCGGAAACCCCGCACCCATGCCGCTTAAATGCATTTTTGAAAATGCCACCAGCAAAAGATTTACTGAGTTAAGCATTAACTCGATGCACATAAAAACAATGATCGCATTGCGGCGTGTTAAGGCACCGATGATTCCTATACAGAATAATGCAACCGATAAAAATATATACCATTTGATTTCCATCAATCTAATTTTACATACAAGCCTATCCCCATATTATTGGATGCAGGCTTAATTGAAAAAATATCTTTTATTTTCCTGGCAGCGATGCCATTAAAAATATCTACCGCTTTATAGGCTGCGCCTTTGGTTAACAACTTTACAAGTACACCTGTTAATGCACTGGTTACACCACCGATCAATGCTCCTTTATAGTTAGTCCTGCTGCTGGAATCGCCGGCAGCTTTTATTACACCATATAAGGCAATAGCAGTACCTGCATAAGATGTTAAATGAAAAATTGTTCTTCCTGTACGAAATGTATTGAAGAGTTTATTTACATCCGGGCTTTTCTTTAATCCAAGTATCTCAGCAACCTTAGGAATTTTTGGAATACTGATATTTCCCAAAGAAAATTTTGGAGAAAAGCCATGTTCTACATGCATAACTTTTCCGATGATATCTTTAATATTAAGATCCTTAAGATTAAAATCATTGATATCAATTTGAGCAGAGGATTGCCTGCAAAATCCCAGCAGGGAAATAGCAATGATGAGAAAGTGTTTTTTCATATTATAGGTTTTTTTTGAGGCTCATCTTTTTTACCGATCACAACTGCACCAACCATTGCGCTTAAAAATAATACACTGCTTATCTCGAAAGGAATTACATACTCATTGAACAATGCTTTGCCAAGAGGTTTTATTAACCCGATATCACTTCCCTTAGCCAGTGAAATTTTTATTTCTTCCGAATGACCTAAGGCTGCAACAAAAACTAACATCAGGCACATTCCAGCAATAACACCGGCAACTTTTAGATAAATGTGTTTCGCAGGCTCCGCATCAGCATTTAAATTCATCAGCATTATCACAAATAAAAACAGCACCATTATCGCCCCTGCATATACAATAATATTTACTATCGCCAGAAATTGTGCATTCATTAAAATGTAATGGCCCGAGATTGAAAAAAATACAACGATAAGCCAAAGAATACTATATATGGGACCCTTGCTCACCACCACACCTATCGCCGCACCAATTGCCAGCGCTGATAAAAACCAAAATAATATTTGTGTAATGTCCATTAAAAGCTAATTGTTGATAGATGTTATTTTTTAGAAATTAATTGCTGCCTAATAGTTAAATATTTATCAATGTTCATTGCCATGCCCTTCCGGATGTTTTGCCCTGCTGCCCAATGCTTTTTTATATTCTTCAGGATTTGTTTTTGGATTCGGGATCAACAGATCCTCTTTTCCATAAATAAATCCTTTGCGCTGAAAGTTTGACGGAGCAAAGGTTTCACTTAAATACACTGCATCTTTCGGACAAGCCTCTTCACAAAATCCGCAGAAGATACAACGAAGCATATTTATCTCGTACTTAGCTGCATACTTTTCTTCTTTATATAAATGTTCTTCGCCGGGTTGCCTTTCTGCAGCTTCCATTGTTATCGCTTCTGCAGGGCAGGCAACTGCGCACAATCCGCAGGCTGTACATTTTTCACGTCCCTCTTCATCACGATTTAAAATTTGTAACCCGCGAAACACAGGACTGAAAGGCCGTGTCTTTTCAGGATAATTTATTGTCGGTCTCTTTTTAAAAATATGGCTAAAAGTAATTGCCATACCTTTTAAAATTGCAGGCAAATACATTCGCTCCCACCACGTCATTGGTTCACGTGATACAGGTTTTACTTTATTTGTTAGTGCTTGCATATTTTTTTACTCTTTGCAACAAAAGTTGCGCAAATATATTTATGTTTAGAAATGCCAGTGATTTAATTTTAATAATATCAATCCTCCTGTTACCATCATATTAAACAGTGCTAAAGGAATTAAAATTTTCCATCCCAGATTCATTAATTGGTCGTATCGAAATCTTGGAATTGTCCATCGTACCCACATAAACAACAACAGGAATAAAATAATTTTACCAAACAAACAAATCCCCTGTAAAATGGCTGCCCAGTTGGCACCAATATTTTCTGCAAGATGAACATCATTCACAAAAGGAATATCATAACCGCCAAAGAAAAGACTAACCATTACGGCACTGCTCAAAAACATGTTGATGTATTCTGCAAATAAATAAAAGCCAAGTTTCATGGATGAATACTCTGTGTGGTATCCACCTACCAATTCATTCTCTGCTTCAGCAAGATCAAATGGTGTGCGGTTACATTCTGCAAATGCACAAATTAAAAAGATAAGAAATCCAAGAGGCTGTTTAAAGATATTCCACCAATGATCCATTTGCC
>DATCOF010000018.1:0-18477 GCA_036564845.1 Chitinophagaceae bacterium
CCATTGATTGTAAAAGTAGGCGATAATGTTTTGTATGGTAAACATGCAGGACAGGAAATACAGATAGAGGATAAAAAATATTTACTCATGCGGGAAGCAGATATACTTGCAATTATATGATAGAATTAAACAGAATAACAATCATCTGTGTTGACTGTTATAATTATGGCAAAGCGGTATCAGCATTGCAAAAATGTAATGAGCAAGTAAAGGCAGCACGAACGGTATTGCTAACTAATATTCCTTTAGATATTGAAGGGATAGAAGTAGTACAGATACCAACTATTAGCAGCAAAGAAGAATACAGCAAATTTATCATCAAAGAACTTTACAAATATTTTGATACTGATTTTGTTCTCATAGTTCAGCACGATGGATTTATTTTAAATGGTGATTGCTGGGATGATAAATTTTATGATTACGATTACACAGGTGGTAGCTGGGTATATGAGCATAACAGAAATGTAGGTAATGGTGGATTTTCTATACGATCCCAAAAACTTCAAACGATACTTGGTACAGATAAATTAATTGATGTTGTAGGACATGAAGACCAAACCATTTGCATTATCTACGGAGAATATCTAACAGAGAAATATGGAATAAAATTCGCAACGGAAGAAGTTGCAGATACATTTTCTTTTGAGTGCAAAGAACCTATTTGTAGAACTTTTGGATTTCATGGAAATTTTCATGCACCTTACCGACCAACAATAATTTTAAAAAGGTCTGGTGCGCTTGGTGATATTGTAATCATGGAACCGCTTCTGCGATATTATTATCTAAAAGGGTATAACATTGTTCTTGATATTCCACTTTCATTTTTTGATTTGTACAGCCAACATTATTTTCCTATAAAACATATTGTCCAATTTGACAGGGATAGAATAAAACCTGAAAAAGAAGTTAACCTTGATTTAGTTTATGAAGTAAAACCTTTTCAAAATTATCTTAAATCGTATTTTGAATTTTGCGGAATAAAAGATTATCAATTAACCCGTCCACAGCTTTATCCTTTAGTAGATGATAAAACAAAGTTGTTTAAAAAGTATGCAGTAATACATTTGGATAATCGTTCTACGCTGGAAAGAAACTCTTATGGTGTAAATTGGAAAGCAGTTCAAAGATATTTAGAAAATAATGGATATACTGTACTTCAAATAAGTAAGAACGAACATGATGAATGTGGAATTGAAATAAATACGCCATCGGTAGGATTTATGAAATTTGTAATTGCTGGTGCAGATTTATTTATTGGCGTAGATAGCGCACCAGCAGGAATAGCGGTGGCTTATAATAAGCCATGTGTAATAATGTTTGGCAGTGTAAATCCTGATTATATTCACCCTGATTTAACTAATGTTGAAATAGTGCAAGGGGGTTGTGATAAATCATTTTGTTGGCATCACATAGGTGGCACAGCAGGGGTTGAGTGCTTTTATAAAGACACACCAAAATATTTACAATGCTGTAAAGGTGATTCAGATATTGTTATTGATGCTATTAAAAAATTAATATGCAATTAATTTTAGAAAATATAGAAGGTAGCGGCGAGGTGTATTTAAAAATACTTAAAGCTATTTGTGGCGATACAGAAAATAAAAGTATGGTTGATTTAATGTGTCATCATGCGCCATATACACAAATGTTAGGATTTAAAACAAAAACGTATATTGATATTTTAGACAGGAAGTTAGACAATACTGATGACCAAAAATATTTCATCTGCAATGACATATTTAATTTCTTAAAAAAGAATGAAATTATTTATGATGTGGCTATTTGTAGTGATGGGATTGAGCATTTGCCAAAAGATAAAGGATTTGAATTGATTGAATTGATGCTAACCAATTCTGAAATGCAGATAATATTTACACCTTTGGGAGAATATATGGTAACAGTAGAAACAGATATAAATCCTGATAGTCATAAATCAGGATGGTTGCCGGAAGATTTTAAAGGATGGTCAAGTATCGTAATTCCTAACTTTCATCCTAAATTAAATACAGGTGCGTTTTTCGCATGGCATTGTGATAATATAGAACATGATTTTGAAAGAGTAAAAAATGAATTAAAATCAATTATATGAATACAGAAGAAAAAATTGAAGGTATAAAAAAAGCTATTGAGAAAGCATTAAAAAGAGAATCAAGATTAACTGATGAAGCCTTATCTGTGCCTGGATTAATGTCATTGAACATACGCCACTTGCTTAATAACTTAGGTGCGATAAGTACAATAGTCTGCGATCATGGTAGTCATGTAGGAGGGTCATTCTGCTCTATGGTTTACAGAAATGATAATATAAAAACTGCTATTGCTATTGATAGTTGGGCTTCTGATGATACGGAGGGACAAACATACGAATCTGCTTTTAGAATAAATGCAACTAAATGTATGGCATTGATTGATGCAAAATTAAAAATTATTAAATCAGATAGTTTCAACGTTGATTTAAGCGAAGTACCCAAAGGGATTGATTTATATTACTTTGATGCATCACACGACTTTGAGGCACAGAAAAAAGGGTTATTATATTACCTCCCTGTATTAGCAGATGTATTTATTTTTTGTGTAGATGATTATATGCTACCAGAAGTTTCAGCAGGTACTCAGGAAGGCATTAAAGAATCCAATTGTGAAGTTTTATTTGAACAAGTATTTGTTACAGACCATGAATATGATAATGAAAGTTTTTGGAGAGGATGGTATTGTTGTTTACTAAAAAAGAAATAGATATGGAACTAAATATAATATCTAAAAAACACGGAACTAAAACTATTTACTTTGATGACGATGATTACGAATTAGTAAATAAGTATAAATGGGCTATATGGTGGAGTGGATATGGTTTTTATGCTAAACATAGTTCACGTAAAGGATATTTTTTGTTACACCAATTATTAATGGGGTTCCCAAAAAATAAGGTTGACCATATTGATTGCGATGGATTAAATAATAGAAGATTAAATTTAAGGGTTGTAACTGACGGTCAAAGTTCAGCCAACAGAAGAAAGCAAAAGAATAATACCACAGGGTATAAGGGTGTATTTTTTGTGGCGCATACTAAAAGATACAGGGTTTCTGTTAATAAGAATGGCGAAAGAATTGAAGGTGGATATTTTGATTCAGTTATTGATGCGGCAAAAAAGTATAACGAGTTGGCATTGGAACATTGGGGAGAGTATGCTAATCTTAATATTTTAACAAAAGAAGAATCAGATAAAATACCAGATAAAAAAATAAAAAGGTCAGCTAAAAATAATACGACTGGATATAGGGGAGTATATAAATTTAGGGAAAAATTCTTATCTACAATAGCTGTAAATAAAAGATTAATAAGAGTGGGTTTATTCGCTACCAAAAATGAGGCAGCAGCAGCGTATAATGAGGCGGCATTAAATCACTTTGGAGATAACGCTAATTTAAATATAATAATTAATGGATAAAACATTAGCTGGGTGTACCTTTATTAGAAACGGTATTGAATTTGATTACTGCTTTATTGAAACTATAAAAAGTATTCAAAAATGTTGCGACCACGTATTTATTGTAGATGCAGGTTCAGATGATGGGACTGTATGTGAATTAAAAAAAATGCAAGACAATAAAACTACTATTATTTATTTATCCAAATTGGATTGGGACAATCAACATGGCAAAGAGAAATTATCATACTTTAGTAATATAGCTATACAAGCGGCGCAAGACGCAGGATATGAGTATCAGCTTTATATCCAATGTGATGAGATAATACATGAAAATAGTTACAGTGAGGTAAGAAGGGCTATTGAACAGAATAACGAAGCATATATGTGTTCGAGAATAAATTTATGGAAATCATGTTACATGAAATTGGATGTTCCTTTAAATAAGATGCCTTGTAGCATAAGTGTAATAAGATTAACAAAAACAAAATACCGTTGCGTAGGGGATGCGGAAAGTTTAGATGCTCCGGCTAACTTAGGCTTTATTAATAATATAATAATATATCATGTTGGGTTTGTAAGGAAAAGAGAAGTGATGAAAAGTAAGATAATTAATATGCAACAAGGAGTGTTTGCTATGGAACATTACGATTCAAAACTTGACCAATGTGAAATATTTAATCCTGATTTATGGTTTAATCCAAAAACTGATTTAAAACCAATTGATGAACCATTACCAAAATTGATTCAACAGTGGGCTAAAGAAAGAATTTATGAGTGAATTAAAACACGTAAAAGATAGGGTTATAGTATCTATTGATATTGATTCTAAAAATTGGCACACCTTTGAATCAGGACTAAAAATAAGAAGATTAAGGCAGTATAATAATTTAGATAGAAAGTACACCGAACCTGTTAATGCTACTGTTATTTCTGCTGAAAACATACCTGGAGGTGTTGATATTTTGCTGCACCCAAATGAAATACATGATTCAAATAAAATATTTAATTATATACCTTTGAGTGGTAATGAAACATCAAGTTCAGTAAAATATTATTCCATTCATGTAGAGCAGTGTTTTATTTTTTTTGATGAAAATAAATGGAAGCCATTAAAAGGATTTGCAACAGCATTACGTGTTTTCAAACCATATTCAGGAATGATAGCAGGCATAAAACCTTTACAGATAAAAGATGTTCTGTATATTACATCAGGGGAGTATAAAGGAAAAATAATGAATACACTTCGCTCATGTGATTACGAAATTATTTTTCAGGCAGAGGATGGAAGGGAAAAAAGAATTATCAGGTGTAGGACTTATGAAAATGAAAATCACGACAGGGAAGAGTTGATTTGTGTGAGAAATGATTTAACAGAACAACTTGAAGAAGGAGAGCTTTTAATTGGAATTGAAATTTCTGATTGTAAAACTTTAAAAGAAATGTATGTCTGAAATTGGCTATAAAATATGTGAGGCTTGTAAGCAAGAAAAAGCTGTAACCGACTTCTATTTTAGAAAGGATAGCGGAAAGTATCGTACAGCTTGTAAAAAATGTAAATCTGTTGTAACTAAAGAACAAATTGCACAAAGGGTAAATGCTATCACTAAAATATGTACCCATTGTAATATTGAAAAATCAGTTTCGGAGTATCAAAAAGCGGGTCGTGGAAAATGGACGCAGCCGTATTGTAAGTTATGTGATGCAGAACGAAAACGAAAGTATTGTGAAGAAAACAAAACAAGGCTAAAAGAGAAAAGTAGAAACTACTATTTGGATAAAAGAGAAAATTTATCAGTTATAGGTAAGGCAGAAAGGGCAGCTAAAAGACCCGAAACACTTAAAAGAATGAGGTCATTAATAGATGCTAAAAAAATGTCGCCAGAAGAACGTAAAATAAGAAAGAGTGAATGTGATAAAAGGTATAGAGAAAATAACAAAGAAAAAATTTTGGAAATGAAAAAGAGACATTACGCTTTAAAAGGTAATGAGCAAGCAAAAGCTTGGCAAAAAAAGATGATGAATGACATTGGGTTTAGGATAAAGAAAAATCTAAGAGGAAGAATTTATGTTGCTCTTAAAAGAGGAGTTAAATCAGAATCGACAGTGAATCTACTTGGGTGTAGTATTGAGCAGTTTAAGAAATATTTTGAATCTTTATTTACCGATGGAATGTCTTGGGATAAATATCTTGAAGGCGGCATTCACATTGACCACAGAATTCCTTGTAAAAATTTCGACTTAACAAAACCAGAGGATCAGAAAAGATGCTTTCACTATAGCAATCTTCAACCTTTATGGGAATTAGATAACCTTCGCAAGGGTACTTCATTAAATTATAAACAAAAAGTAGCGTAAATGTCAAGAACACTTGAAGATGCAGAAAAAAGAATCGCTCTGTATGAACAAAACGGTGCAGCTAAATTGTTTTACGCACTGAATAGAAAGATGAATGAAATGGCTGATAGGCTTAATAGTACAGACTTAAAAACAATTTCTCTTGATGATCCTAAAGATAAAACCTTTGACAGAATAAAGGTTATTTGGAATGATGCAGCGAGCATAGCAGCAGCAGTAAAAGTATTGGGAGAAACAGCCGGAATAACTAATGACGAAAGTAAGGACACATCAAATCCAAAATATCAAATAACAACACCTGAATCTATAAGCGATGTACTCGGAAATAAAGCAGGGCAGCATAATTAACATACAAGGATTACAATGTAACCTTCCGCCAGAAGGATATGTATATAATAATCTAACAAAAAAATTAGAATATATAGGAGTTTATTCAAGGTCGAATATTGAAAGTGAACAATATTGGGAACGAATACTATTGCCTACTTGGTATAAAGAAGTAACAAAAAGAGAAGATGATTATTTAAAAAAGAAAAAAGAAGATGATACTTCGTTCTATGATGCGAGATATGAAGAATATAAAAAACAAGAATGGGGACGAAGGCTTAATGGATTTTGGTTTATGAATAATGGTAAGTCGGTTTATCTTACTGGATTTTATTATATGCTTCTACAATGGTTTAGTATTGATATTGGATATTCCAAATTCACGATAGCGCATCTAAAAAAACTTTACTTTCTTCAATATTGTATTGAAGACCCCTTGTGCATGGGAATGATAGATATTACCAAGAGAAGATTTTTAAAAACATTTATTGGTGGTTTGTTTGTTCTTGAATACACTACAAGAACGAAAATGGTTAATGGCGCACTACAATCTAAAACAGGGAATGATGCTAAAAAAGTTTTTGGTAAGGCAGTTGTTTATCCATTTAGAAAGTTTCCAAGATTTTTCAGACCAGAATATGACATGAGTTTAGGTATAAATCCTAAAACAGAAATTCGCTTTCAGCAAACAAATGTACGTGGTAAAAAAGCAGAAGATGGAATAGATAAAGACGAATTAGGTTCTATGATTGATTGGGGAAGTGCAGACCCAATTCATTATGATGGAAGTAAAATTCACCGTTATTTTTCAGATGAGTGGGGGAAGACTACCGAAGCTAATGTATATGACAGGCATGAGGTAGTAAGGTATTGTATGCTTGATGAAGAAGGCAATATAATTGGGAAAGCCCTGTATTCAACAACGGTTGAAAAACTTGATAGTGATAAAGATGGGGTACAAGAAGCCGCAAAGGAATTATGGAAAGCCAGCAATCAAAATAATAGAGAAGAAAACGGTAGAACACAAAGTGGGCTATATAGATTTTTTCAAACGGCAGATGAATCTAAAAACTTTGACATTTATGGTAATTCAAATATAGAAAAAACAATAAAGGAAATATTGTCTGATAGAGAATCAGTAAGAAATAATCCTCGCTCTTTATCTGCCCGTATAAGAAAAGAACCTCGTACAATAGAAGAAGCATTTAGTGAAGATGGAGATAAATGTATTTTTAATGTAATGAATATTTTTGAAAGAGAAAAATGGTTATCGGAAAATATTATTCCAAAAAGAAATATTATTTTTTATATGGATGGAGAAACACAAAAGGTTAAGTGGAGAGATGCCCATAAGAACGAAGAAGATTTTTGTTGGAGGGTTTCGCCAGATGCCGAATTAGGATTATTTGAAGATAATAAAGTTATTAGAGATGGAAGAAATATAAAACCAGGAAGAATTAAATTTGGAGCCATTTCAGTTGATAGTTATTCAAATACACAGGGAGGACGAAAATATGGATCAAAAGCGTCAGGATGGATGGGCAGAAAATATGATATTAATAATCCCAAAGGAACAGGCAAACCAACGGGGCATCTTTATGGAAGACCAAAAGAGAAAGATGAGTTACATAGGCAAGTAATGTTGGCTGCTATTTTCATGGGATTTGAGGTCTTTTATGAACATACAAGTGATGATTATTTTAGTTACTTTAGAGAACGTGGTAAATTAGCATATTTAGGGTTGTATCCTATGTCATTAATTGATGTTACAAAAAGAGATAAAGATACACTTGAAAGACATAGGGGAACACCGATAACTCCCTTCAGCCTTACGAAGCAATTAGATAATGGGATAGCATACTTTGAAAATAATTGTGATAAAATAGATTTTGAAGAAGTATTTCCATTCGCCAAAAAATTTGATCCATACAATAGAACTGAGTATGACGTAATTGTTTCTTTATTAATTTTAATAACTGTTCTTTTTGAGCCAGTATCCGAGCGTACACCACAAAGAACACCCTTAATAAAAGTTTATGAAAACAGTAGGTCGTATGAAATGAATTAAAAGTTTGGATTTTTGATTTAGAGTTTGTATCTTGCTTTGAAGTGTGGTTGTGGCTTGCGATTTTTCGCCGCTTTGGTTTTGTGTGAAGGTAGGGAAAAATCGCAATAGCGGCTACTTGCTTTCGTTTTATTGAAAATAAAAAAACAGAACAATGAAAAAGGATTATAATGTAGTACGTTATGTTGAGCAAGGCGCTGAGTGGGTGGGTAGAAGCATAGCAAAAATAAAAATGTTTGTGCTGCGGAGCATTTCGGCAAAGCCGAAAACCCTTTATTATAATCAATTAGGAGAATTAGTAACTAACAAGAAGATTATAAGCGAATACAATAAAATGGGGGAAATGCCACATAAAAGCAATGTAAATAAAACTGATATTAGAAGTATTAGTAAATCTTCTCTATTCCTTTCTCCGTCAAATTAGCATCCAATTCATCGTAGGCTATATTTGCACCATCATACATATAGACGAATACTTGAAACTTTTGGCTATCATTCTTTACTGCAATCAAAGGGTATTTATCATCAAAATTATTTGCCATTAAAATATCTAATGCTTTATGTACATTTCCTTTATGGCATACAAATATTCCATCAATTTTATAAACCGAATTTGGAGTTATCGGCATACCAATTAGAATCTCTTTATAATGATTTCTAACTTTAAACGCAGTTTCAATATCAAATTCCATAATCTTCGTTTTGGTAACGTTCGCTCGTGGCGATGGCAAAAACATTTTTATTTTTTCTCAAAGGGAAATGAGAGCCTGCTTAATATAACGCTTAATTATAAGCCTTTTTCATTTCCTTTAGCCGCTAAATATTTATTCTGTGTGAAGGATTTTGTGCGTGGGTGTCGAAAAAATATTTTGCATTGAATAAATAAATATTATATTTGATGTGAATATGGGTACTTCATCATCTTTGATTACAATGACTTGTAATAGTTGTGGTAAAAAGATTGCAGAGGTAAAATTAAGAGATGGGATAGTATCTATAAAATGTCCGAAGTGTGGAACAGTTAATGTTCAGGAAACTAAAACAACTCCGAGAACCAAGAGTTCCAGTAGTTAAACAATAAAAAAAATAAAGAGCTTTACAAAAGCCATCCTTCGCTTAATTGTGATAGGGTGGCTTTTTTATTTTAAACCAATTGAGCGAAACCCAAATAATACCCATTGGCGCAGAGGCTTTAAAATCCTTTATGATTGATAGCATACCTATCAAGGATAAATCATCTACTGAATACGGTATTGCAATTTCAGAATATATTTCAAAATCAGTTTACGGTGGATTAGGCGGATATTATTTTGACCGTAATGCAAGGTTTGCAAAAAATCGTGCTTATGCAAATGGAAGGATAGACGTAAAGGCAATGTTTGCAGACAGATTTGATTTTAATGGAAAGCAGAATTATATAAACATTGGATGGCAGGCAGTACAGATAGTAAATCGTATTATTTCAGGACTTGTTGGAAGATGGATGGGAAGGAATGAAAAAATAGATATAGAGGCAAAAGACAGTGTTTCAACAAAACAAAAGCAGGATGAATTTGGGATATTGGAAATGTTTATTACGCAAAGGGATAAAATGATTGCGTTGCAACATGCATCAGGGCAACAGATAATGCCACAAAATGTTCCATCAGATATTGATGAATTAATGTTATGGCAATCTCAATTTCAAAGATTACCGGAAGAAATAGTTAATGAAATAGGAGTGAATGATGTATTTGAAGAAAACGGTTTATTTGGTGTTATAAAAGAAAAACTTTTACATGATAGTGCGGAAGTTGGACTTGTATGTACTTATACATGGATGGATAAAGAAGGTGTAATACACCCTGATTATGTAAAACCTGAAAATGCAATTTATTCTTATTCTGAATATCCTGATTTTAGAGATACAACCTACAGGGGGGAAGCGCCCACAATGAAGATGAGCCAGATAAGAAAGGATTATGGAATTGAATTTGGCGGCAAACTAACAGAAAAAGATCTATGGGAAATAGCAGCTACATCAAAAAATTATCAGGTATCAGATAATATAACATGGTTAGACCAATGGGCAAGCGCTTACATGCGTCCTTATGATGAGTGGAATGTAAATTCATTAAAGTTTGAATTAAGAACTGTAGATAGTGAAAAATATACAGTAACAACAACAAAAGGAACAGGCAGTACTATTTTAGATAAAGGATTACCGAAAACAAAAAGTGGTAACATAAGGCAAAGACCTTCTGATAATCAGGAAGTGTTTGAAGATACAAATTGGAATATTTATCGTGGGGTTTATCTTCCTCAATCAAAGAAATTATTAGAGTGGGGATTGAAGAAAAACATGATACGTCCACAAGATCCTAAAGAAATTGGTAACGCAGAATTTTCATATTCATTTTATATGTATCAAAACTATAAAATGAGAAATCTTGCCGTCCCTGAAAAAATAGAACAGCCTGTCAATGGGATGATACTTTCAGTATTAAAGATTGAACAGGTAATAGCCAAGTCAAGACCGCCAGGCGCAATGATAAACACAAGGGCATTGCAGGCAATAGATTATGGGTTAGGCGATAAAAAGAATAAAGAAATTGACCAGAAAAAACTATTCGACCAGACAGGGGATTTATATTATTATGATTTAGATGCAGACGGTAAGCCAATACCGATTCCTATTAGCGAAATACCAAATGCCGGATTTCAGGTTGCTATAACAGGACATATACAATCATATCAATTCTATTATCAACAATTACGTGACCAATTAGGTGAAGACCCAAACCTTATTTCTCAAGCATTACAACCAAGAGTTACGGCTCAAAATGTAAATACATCAGAAAGAGCAGCAGAAAATTCTACTGATTATATGTACGATGGATTTTTGTATGTATTGGAAGATACTTCCAATAAAGTTACATGCCTTTTGCAAAAATCTGTTCTATTTGGAGCAAAGGCATACAGACATATTTTAAAAGAACCAGATGTGCAGGATAGAATATTTTCAGCAACAGCTAAAATGTTACCGACAGAACAGGAGATTGCAATGCTTGATGCAAGAATGAATGCTTTGATACAAGCAAGCCCAGAAGCTGCTATGTATATTGATACATTTAAAATATTACGCATAGCAAAAGAGAACATAAAGCTGGCAGAAGAATATTATAGGCAATGTATGAAAAAAATGTTACAAACACAGCAGGCACAAACGCAGCAAAATCAGGATGCTACATTTAAGGCACAGTTTGCCGCAGCAAAACAGAAAGGGGCTATGGATTTAGAAAATCTTAAAAAGAAACTTGAATTAGAGGGTGATGCAGCAAAAGAAGCAAGTAAAAACAAGATGAAGGAAATAGCATTGCAGGGAGCTTTTCAAGTAATGAGTTCTAAGGAAGGCGATGTAAAACCAGAATGGACACCTGTAATAAATGAATTGATACAAAATATAATGCTGCCTTTACTTGCTCAAAATATACAACATACAGCAGCATTAGGACAAGCGATAGGTGCGCCACCGCCAGAGCAACAAGGCGAGCAGGAAAGTCAGCAGGAAGATATGGGAGATACGCAACCAGAACAACAACCACAAATTCCACAACAGCAACCACAAGCCGCATGAGTAGTAAAATATTAAATATAGAATATGAGATTGGGGAAATTATTTATTTAAAAACAGATGAAGACCAAAAACAAAGGATAGTGTTTGCGATAGTTGTATATAGAAATGAATTTGTTTACAGATGTAGTTGCGGTACTGTTATGTCAGACCATTATGATTTTGAAATGAGTAGAGAATTAGATACAACTTTAAAAACTAATAATTAAAAAACAAATACCATGAGTACAGCAGTTAATCGTTTTGCCGCATCCGCATTAAGAGGACAGGGGACAAAAATTACCCTTGATTCCACAGAAACAGGAACTAAACTACCAAATATTACAGTTGGGCAAAAAGCGACAACAGGATCGACAAGCAAAGTAGGATATGTGTATAGTGTAGATTATTATGGGAACTCATTTATAGTAACACCAAGAAATCCTGATTTAAGATTTGATAGTACAGCATCGGGATATTTAAGTGTTGGAGAAGTTATAACATTAGTTTAAAAATGAGTGAATTAAAATCATATTTTGAATTAATAGATACCAGCGTTTGTATTAAAAATGGAAATTGGTGCAACACATATCCTCTGTTTTAACAGGTAAAAGAACGCATACTGGGGGATTTATTTTTAAATATTTAAATTAAAAAATGTTATGATTTCACAAACTTTAGATTTAACGAGCCAGTACAATGCTAACAACGGTGTAGTCGTTGACACATCGGGCTGGCAAAATATTACGGTTCTAATAGACGGTAGTCTATCAGGATCGAATAACATTACAGGTACTTCGGATGCCGGTGCGATAACGGGTACTTCGGACGGGAATCCACTTACAGCCACAAATTTTACTGCTATTCAGGCAACTGATTTATCAAGTGGTGCGGCTGTAACCTCTATTAGTGTAGCGGGGAATTTTAAAATAATAAACCCACCAAAATTTGTTAAGATAGGAGGTGCAAGTGCAGCAACAGACGGTAAAGTAATAATTTATTTAACAACGCCAGTATAAACATTTAAAAATAATATATTTTATGTCAGAAGAATTAGTAATAGAGGCACCAAGTCAAACAACTGTATTTGATGGATTTTCAGATGTAGATCTTTCTACAATAAAACCGAAAGAGGAAATCATAGAGCCAGAACAAGCGCCAGATGGGTTGGAAGTAAAAAAAGAGCCTGTAATTGAAAAAAAAGAAGAACCAATAATCGAGGTAAAGAAAGAAGAACCTGTTATAGAGAAAAAGCCAGAACCTGAACCATTTAAGTATGAAGCATTAGAGCCTACAAAAATAAAAGAACTCTATGCTATTATTGATAAAAAGGAAAAGTTAACTGACCTATTAAATGGTGAGGTAACAAAAGACAATGCACCTGAAATAATCAAGGCGCAGTGGAATGAAAAGTATAAAGGGCTTACCAAACAGCAAATGGATTATAAGTTTAATAAAACATTTTCTGTTCCCAAAGCACCTGTGCAGGGAGAAACAGAACTTGACGATGATTTTACCGGAAGGCAGGAAGATTGGAAAGAACAAGTTGCCAACGCAGAGATGGATATGCTTATTGAAGCCAACCTCGCACGACCTGAACTTGAAAAAATAAATTCAGAATTAAAATTACCAGAGATAGCACGAACAGAACAAAATCAAAAAGAGCCTACGTCAGAAGAATTGGCAACTGCTCAAAAAGGTAAAGATTTGTTTGTGCAAAATGCAGATGCAGCAGTTAAAAAATTTGAAGGATTTAATGTAGATTATAAAGACAAGGATGTCAATATAAAATCTACGTATGCCCTGTCAGATGAAGAAAAAGCATCCGTTTTAGGAAAGATGAAGTTATTGGCTGAAAAAAATTATAACAGTAATGCCGTATTTGCCGAAAGATGGGTGAATGATGACAAAACTTTTAATTTCGACCAAATTGCTAAAGACATAGCAATACTTGAAACTCACGATAAAGCGGGGCAAAAATTTACAGGTGATGCGTATGCAAAGGCAAAGCTAAATTTCATCAAAGACAAACATCAAATTGATTTAGGCGGCAGCAATGGTAACGGAGATTTACAGTTAGAAGACAAAGAAGATCAGAAGAAAAAAGAAGATGCACTTTGGGCTTAAAAAACTAACTGTGTATAAACAACTGTTCCATATTGGGACGTATTATTAACAATTTAATTTAAAAATAAAATGGCAAACGGAATACCAACCGCAAATATATTGCAGCCCGGCGTAATAAGTCAGGCATATGCACAACGAGCCTTAGTATCGCAGTTGCAGTTACTAAAACCTGCATACTATTCAAGGTTCACAGAAATTTATGGTGATGAACTTTTCACTGCATGGCTATCAACTTATGCAGGAATGGAAATCACTAAAAACAGGCTTTTCAACTGGTATCAAAACAGGGGTAAATTAATGCCTGGAATTACAATAACAGGAGCTACTCAAACATCTACAACAGGTAGTACAGTAACTTTAACTCTTTCAAGCGGTGACCATTACAACAGTGGTACTCAAACCCCTTTAAGAGTTGGTGAAACACTTCGTGGTGCAAAAGATAACATTGAGTGGGAAATTCTAACAATTCCTGTTACTACAGCATTCTCTTTCCAATTTACAGCACGTCCAAAAAAAGCCACTACAACAGCATCAATAGTATCAGGGGATATTTTGATTTTTGGTGGTCAGATGGATGCAGGTGAAGCATCAAGCGACATCAATCCATTAATTCCTTTAGATCAGGCAATGTCCAATACTACCACAGAAATGAGGGATACATGGGCTGCTACTGACAGGGCTGAAATGACAGATGTATTTTATGATAATGGTGTTACAGGAAGTGAGCCAGCAGGAGGTAGTCAGGCAGGGTCAAGTTATTTCACTTACAAAGGGTTAGTTTATACTAACAAAAGGTATATGAATAACTGCGAAAATAAATTGATGAAAGGTGATGTAGTAACTAATACCGGAATGAATAGTTCAACAACAGTAGGTACACAAGGTTTTATCCCTTCAGTTTTAGCACAGGGAGAGCAGGTAGGTTATAGCACTATTGATATTGGGAAATTGCATGAAATAACCCGTATCATGGATGTTAATGGTTGTGCTATAGACAACCTATGGATGATGGATGCTTTCCAAAGACAGACTTTTAGTGATGGTATCTTCCAACAGTTCCCTGCGGGCGCATGGGTTTGGGGTACAAATGAAAAATCACAGGAAGCAGCAATAGCTTACGGTGTTCAGTCAATGAATATTGATGGCTATATGTTCAGGGCTAAAAAGCAGGCGCAATTATTCAATACGGAAGTATCAACAGGTAAAACACCTGATGTTGATTACTTTAGAAATTTTGGTATCATTTGTCCTTTTGGTGAAGTGCCAGATGCAAGAAATTCAGCCAAAGTTTATAAGAATATAACCGTAATGAAAGAAACTCCTGTAGGCGGTGGTACAACTGGTAACGGTATCAGAGTATGGCAACATGGTGGTGGTTCTAAGAACCCTACTGACGGAACAATGGTTGATTATGTGAGCATGATACAATATGCCGGAATCAGAGTTGTTGCGGGTAACCAATTTGTAGTAGTTGGGGCAGGATTTTAAGTAAACAATATTTATAACATTATTAAATAATAAATTATGTCAGATAAAAAAGGTGATGTGCAAAAAGAGGAAACAACTAAAAAAGTTGCTGGAACAGCAGCAGTTGTTGACCCTGCCTACACAAGCTATCTTGAAGCACTTGGTAAGGCACAATCTGAATTTGATGCTGCAAGTACAATAGGCGACAAAAAATTAATATCTAATGCTGCTCAAAAAGTATATGATATTAAAGAGATGGAAAGAGTAAGAGTTGCCAATCTTTCAGGATATTCAGAAAGGTTAGTAGATGAAAATCCGCAAGCGGATTAAAAAACAAAATATTATATAGCCCTTGTTAAGTCAGGGGCTATATTTTAAATAAACAACCCTATGTATTGTAGGGGGCATTAGTTCCTTAAACTGTAATCAATAAAAATAAAATAAAATGGCAGTAAAAGAAGCATCAAGACCAATTACATCAGGTGATATAGCCTTCGCAAGAGAAGGTGAAAAGCCAATGACAGTAGCATTTGAATCCGATTCAGACCAAGTAACAAATTGGGCTATACAGGATAATATGCCAACGACTGAACAAAAGTTTGTAATTTTTAAATTATGCGATAACACCAAGCAGGGCGGCGTACATCTTCCAAATGAAGATGATGCTGTTAACCCTGAAACAGGGAAGGTAGAAAGATTAAGATTACTTTCAGGAATAGATGATGTTTGGATGAAAAAACAAAAAGATTTAAGTCCTGAATATGTTAAAGCAAACAGGAGAACGCTTACTTTCCCGAGGGGAGCAAAAATTTTAAGAATACCTGAATCTGATAAGGCGGCATTGGAATTTTTAACCCTATGTAATTATAACATAGGAAATCAAAAAAGGAAAACAGGGGCAAGGTATGAGTTCTTTGAATACAATCCTGCCAAGCAGGAAGAAGAATCATTGAAGAAAGAAATGCTTGAAATTGAGATGGCTATTCAGGCATCAAAAGAACCAGAAGAGTCAATGCGTAAACACGCCTTTTTCTTAGGAGTTCAAATGTTTGATGAATATGGTATGCCTAAAACAGTTGAAGGTATAAGAAGCCAATATATATTAATGGCTAAAAGACAACCTCAAAAATTTAAAAAAACATTAGGTTCAAAAGAAGTAGAAATATCGTATCTGATTAAAAAAGCTATTTCTGAAAACCTTATTGATTTGGGAGGACACAGTGGGAATGTTGCATGGGGAGCCGGTGGATTTATAGCAAAAGTTCCTATCGGTAGAAATACACATGAATATTTAGTAGAACTTGCTCTTAATACTTCGGATGATGGGAAAAGATTTTTATCACAATTACAAGATGTAAATAAAAAATAATGGATGCAGTAGATTTTTGTTATAAAGTAATTTTATTCGCTGCTGGCAAAAATCTACAGAATGGATATGTAAGTCCTTCCGATTTTAATTTAATATTTAATCAAGGTCAGAGAAGTTATTCATCTTTCCTTTTAGGAAGTCTTCAAACATACATGCCGGGCAGACCTATTTCTAAGGTTGAATTGGGGCAAAATTCAGTAGTTCGTACAAGGCTTGCACCTACAATTTATGGGTACAATCTTCATGTAGATGGTACTGGATTTTCCCCTTATCCTGGCGATTATTTACAAACAGATGCTATGTGGGGTATATACGGACATAAACGAATCCGTAATGTGCAACAAAATTCATTGGATGCTTTTTACAATTCAGTTATAGACCCAATAGCGACTAATCCAATTTATTTAATTGAAGATGTAGGATTTAGATTTTATCCCGAAATACCACTTGGATTTAATCAGGCAAGATTAAGTTACGTTAGAAATCCTCCTGATGCTGTGTGGGGTTATGATTTAGATGCTAATGGATTACCCGTATATTCAGCAGCACGTAGTACGCAGCCTGTATGGGATGAAGCGAGTTTACTTGAGGTAATGGTTAGAACTTTAGCGCTTATTGGTGTAAACCTTCAGTTAGGATTGGTATTGCAATATTCTAATGAAATTAAAGACAAAGGCCAATGATTAGATCACAGTTTATAGAGCAAGTAAGAAGACAAATATATGGTGGTCAACCTTCAGACGATGCTACAATTACAGTAGGGTTAGTTAATCAATATTTGAATCAGGGAATAGGAGTTGCTGCAAAACAATGTTACAAAGAAGCTATACAATTGGATGGTATTGGATATGTAAACAACAGTTTTTACACAACATTTAAAGGGATAGCCGTAACTAAAGATGAACAGTTTTTATGGAAGGTGGCATTACCGCAAATACCTATTGGTATTGGACATAATGAAGGTATATCTACTATGGTATTTAAAGATTCAAGCGGTCAAATATCATTACCTGTAGTATGGTTAAGCGAGAATCAAAGATCATTTATTGATACAATGAGGGAAATCCCAAATAAAGTATTGGCATATCCAGAAGGCAGTTTTGTTTATGCAAAATCAACGATTAATTTAAGTGTGTTTACCGCAAGCGCAACAATGATTAGCGGCGGAGATTCAACTGATTTAACAAGTACATTTAATGTACCAGATGATTATTTTCCTGTAATTGTAGAATATTTAAAAGCTCAGTTAGGATTTGAGAAAGCTCAGAAACAAGATTTGGCTAACGATGGAATTGACTTGCCATGATTGTTTGTTTCGATTATGATAAAACTATTTCGGATATAAGGATGCAGAGTTTATGTAAGAAGTTTAGAAAAGAGAATAACGAGGTTTGGGTAGTAACAATGAGAAAAGATAATGATTATAATAGAAATATTATGAAGCCTGTTATGGATAAATTATTTCTATCATTCAGCAACGTAATATTTTGTAATGAAAAACCAAAACTGGAAATGATACAGATGTTAAACGCAGATATTTATATTGATAATATAAGTGATGAGTTTTCAGATATTTCTAATCACACAAATACAATTCCTTTATTATGGTTAAGCCTATAAGAAATAATATCATTTTTAAACCATTTTTAGGAGATGAGATGAGTTCGGGTGGAATTATTGTACCAGAAAATATACGTGGTGAATCTGATAAAGGATTAATTGTAGCGGTAGGCGAAGGGACAAA
>DATCOF010000019.1:0-5062 GCA_036564845.1 Chitinophagaceae bacterium
AACCGATAAACCTGTTTTATATGTTGCCAATGTTGATGAAGCATCCATGCACACAGGCAATAAATATTCTGATGCATTAGTTGAAGTTGCCAAAGCAGAAAATGCACAGGTTATCATTATGACAAACGCCATTGAAGCACAAATTGCAGAGTTTGAAAATCCTGAGGATAAGCAAATGTTTATGGAAGAATATAAAATGGATGAACCTGCATTGGATCGTCTTATTCATTCTGCATACAAACTTCTAAATCTTTCAACATATTTTACTGCGGGCGTTCAGGAAGTACGGGCATGGACAATTCACCACGGATGGAAAGCCCCACAGGCTGCAAGCGTTATCCATACTGACTTTGAAAAAGGTTTTATAAAAGCAGAAGTAATTTCTTACAAAGATTTTATACAATATGGATCAGAAGCCGCTGCAAGGGAAAACGGAAGATTAAGAATTGAAGGAAAAGAATATATCGTACAGGATGGGGATGTAATGCATTTTAGATTTAATGTGTAGGAAATTGTCTGAACTATGATTTATAGGATTATTAGATTAATAGGATTACGAATAAAAATCCGCTTTTCTTTTTAATCTTTAAAAATCTCCCCAAATCATGGTTCAGAAATTATTCTTATAAAAAAAAAAGAGACGGAAAATTTCCGTCTCTTTTTTTAGTGTGTTTATTTATCTTCTTAATTAAAAAATATTGTAACCAAAACTTACATAATACAATCCACCAACTTCAGGATTACCGAATGATGTTCTGTAATATCTATTTGCAAAGTTGGTTGCACCAATTTTCAAGAGGCTATTGATTGCTTTAAATTTATAACTGATCATACCATCCAGTGATCCATATGAAGGCACTTCACCTGTACCAAAAGTACCTTCCCAATTTACTTTGGTCTGGTGCCTGTAGTTAATGCTAAAGCCCCATCCATCATATACATCGCTGTTAGCTAAACCAACATTGAAACGGAATTTAGGCGTATTAAAAAATGTAACAAGCCCGGTGGGTACATCTTTCAATTGATCACCAAATCCATTTGCAGTGAAGGAATAATTTTTACAAACATTCCATTCAAAGCCTACACCATATCCGGTAGCTTTCACAGGGGTTGGAGAATTTACAACAAAAGATAAATTATTGGTAGTAAATGGGCTTGCCAAATCAATTGGTGCTTGAGCAGCTATGCCACTTACACCTCTACCCACAGCAGCACGGCCAATAAAATCTTTATACTTACTATAATAATAATAAGCATCAACTAAAAACTTTTTTGTCAGCAAACCTTTGTAACCAACTTCATAAGATTGCATGGACTCAGGTCTGATGGTTGTAAACTGTGCAACTTTTAGCAATCCAGGGTTAGGAGCACCACCAAATGAATTTCTATAATTCACTATGCTTTCAGAAGTATAGGCTGGATTATTTGTGAAATTAAAATATGTCGCAAAGCTTGCCAGTCCACCTATCAGACGGTTTGCGCCACCAGTCAACAGGTTAATGTATTGATCCTGTGTTGATGGAAATCTATACGCTGTTTGATAAGAAAGGCGAATATTATTGTCCTTGAAAATTCTTACAAGAGCACTTACACGCGGCGTGAATTGTCCTTTAAAATTATCATTTTTATCATAGCGAACAGAACCTGTAAGTTTCAATGCATCATTGATAAATTTCTTTGAAACCTGCAGGTAAGCGCCGTATTCATGGATCTTTATTTTGCCTGTTGTATCAGCAAAAATAGTTCCCTGGGAATTTAAATTGTATTGACGTGCGCTTGCTCCCAATAGCACTTCCGCAAATTTAACCTGGTCAGTTAAATTTACCTGGCCTTCGTAATGATATAAACTTGATCTGTCGGCAAATTTAGCGCCACCTGCAGAGATGTTTGTACTAATTGCATTTTGAAAAGCCTGATTATATGCAGCAGTACCGGGTAAAAATCTTCCAACGTCAGCTTGTCCTCTTGCCGTAGCATGAGATAATGAATCACTTAATATTACTCCGGGAGCAGTTGGTAAAAGTCCTAATCTTGCTGCACCATAAGTTCCACCATAGGTTTGAAACCATGAGCTGTTTGATCTCCATGCATTGTTAACATACAATGCAGCTGTAGTTGCAGTATAAGAGTTTCCTGAATTTTCCTGCGTAGTATATCCTCTTAAGAACCAGTTCTTACTTTTTAGTTCAAGTTTATATTGCCCCATCTTCAGGTCCTTAAGTGAATACCTGTCAGCGCCGGTATAAACCGAAGTTCCGTTACCAATGTATCCTAAAAATGAAGCTTCGATATTATCAGTAACCTTATAATTTAGTCCAAGTGAAAAACGAACATTATATGCATTATAATTTACAAGATCTTTTTCATTATACCCTGTTCTGCTTACTGTTTGGTTGTTATAAGTGTTATTATAAGGATTGCCTTGAACAGTACTTGTTGGAATTAAAAATGGTAGAAGGTTTGAATATGGTGCAAGGCCAGGGTTTCCACCAAATGCTGTTGCAATTTGTATAGGGGTTAAGCCTGCTCCTAAATATTGATCAAGAGCACCAGTTACTGCTGCACCGCCGCCTGCTACCAATTGTGCACGTACTGCCTGTGCAAATGCCTGTAGGCTTGCACTTGCTTCATCACCAAAAACATTTACACCATCATAGTTAGGATCGTTTTGTCTTGTGCCTCCCGGCTTTAATGAACTGATCACATTATTTCTAAGAAGATCTCTTGTATCTGTAGCTTGCCAATCTTTTATCTGTACTAACTGTGCGCCAAATTTAAAAGCAAATTTTTCTGAAACTTTTTTAGCATAACGTACACTCCAGTCATAATATGGTGAAATTGTCCTTTCATATTGATCAATATGATTCACACCCTGTTTTATCTCAAAGCTAAGACCCTGGTATTTAAAAGGACTTTTACCATTAATAAGTAACGTTCCATTCATACCACCTGAACCATACAATGCAGATGATGCTCCTGGTAATAACTCCATGCTTTCAACATCTAATTCTGTAAGCCCTACAATACTTCCTACAGCAAAATTTAATGCAGGCGCCTGGTTATCAATTCCATCAACATACTGGTTAAAACGAAGGTTTCCGCTTCCATTAAATCCTCGTGTGCTTGGCGTTCTGAATGCAAAGCTTGATGTTGTCATATCAACACCTTTTAAATTTCCTATTACATCATAATAACTTGGAGAAGGAGCATTTCTTATTCCTGCCAAACTAACGCGTTCGATGGATACGGGTGATTCTAAAATTCGGGATGGTGTACGTGTAGCGGCTATCACTATCTCCTGGCCTAATGCATTAACAGGTATAAAGCTAACCTGAACATTTTCTCCTGCACTGTTAACAGTTATTTCCTGAGGCTCAAATCCAATAGAAGAGATAGTTAAAGTGACAGGAAATTTGTGTGTTGTAGTAACAGTGAAATTTCCTTTGTCATCAGTAAATGTTCCTGCTTCGGAACCTTTTACTGTTACAGAAGCTGCTGACACAACCCCGGAGTCAACACTGTTTCTTACATTACCCGAAATAGTTGTTGTTTGGGCAAAGGCAAAAATGCAAATCATATTTGCAAAAAGAAACATAGCAAGGGATCTTAGACTTTTTATCATAATAGTTGTTTTGATTTTTGGAATTTCAGGCAAAATAAGGATTGTTATTATAGTTTGAAAATTTAATTTTCACCATGTGCCGAAAAATTGTTCAAATCTTATTGATATAAAAAATTGTAAATCTCAATTCACAATTTACTTTAGTGTTATGTATGCATTTCAATTACCTCATCAAACAAATTTTTACAGCGGAAAAGTTAGAGATGTTTACTCCATACAAAATAAATGGCTGGTGATGATAGCCAGTGACCGCATCTCTGCCTTCGATGTAATTCTTCCCAAACTAATTCCTTTTAAAGGACAGGTTTTAAATCAAATTGCAGCATACATGTTAGCTGCAACCAAAGATATTTGCCCAAACTGGCTGGTGCAAACACCTGCACCAAATGTTGCCATAGGAAAAAAATGTGATCCCTTGCGTGTAGAGATGGTAGTAAGGGGAAACCTTACAGGCCATGCCTGGCGCACGTATGCAGCCGGTAAAAGAATTTTGTGCGGAGTTACATTACCTGAAGGATTAAAAGAAAATGATTTTTTTTCTTCCCCTATCATCACTCCTTCTACCAAAGCAACAGAGGGACATGATGAAGACATAAGCAAAGAAGAAATTATAAAAACAAATTTGGTAAGAGCTGGTGATTATGAAAAATTGGAGCAATACAGTTTACAATTATTTGCACGCGGAAAAGAAATTGCAGCAAAAAGAGGATTGATATTAGTAGATACAAAATATGAGTTTGGAAAAATTGGTGATGAAATTTATTTGATGGATGAGATACATACACCCGACAGTTCACGATATTTTTATGCAGATGGATTTGAAGAAAGACAAAACAATGAGGACAAACAAAAACAGTTAAGCAAAGAATTTGTAAGAGAATGGCTGATTGAAAATAATTTTATGGGCAAAGGAGGACAGTCGGTTCCTGAAATGAAAGATGAATGGATAGAAACGATCAGCAAAAGGTATATCGAACTTTATGAAAAATTAATTGGAGAAAAATTTATTCCGCAACAATTAAGTGATGAAGAAACAGAGCAAAGAATAATTGATGCATTACAAGAATTAAAATGATAACACGAATTGGAACCGAATTACAAGAATGCAGATTTATAATTGAATTCGTGTAATTGGTTTTAAAATTAGTGTAAATAAAATTTCACATGCCTAAATATTGGATCGGTTGCTCAGGATTTCATTACAAAGAATGGAAAGAAGTTTTTTATCCAAAAAATATTCAGCAAACAAAATGGTTTGAATTTTACTGCCGGCATTTTAATACCATAGAACTTATTTATTATTCAAATTTATTATTCAAAGTCGAATAAATCTTTCAGAGGCACATTCAATTCTTTTGATATTTGAAGAAGATAAAACGCTGATGGATTTATTCTCCCCTTTTCTAATCTATTTAAATTTTGTCTGTCTTTATCACATCT
>DATCOF010000020.1:0-4739 GCA_036564845.1 Chitinophagaceae bacterium
CAAAGTAGCGGAGCAAGCCATGAAATAACATTACTTGATTTTTTTGCCTGAACCGATGTGGTAGACCTTACTGTTTCTGCCATGATGCTAAATTTTTGAGTGAATTAAATTTTGAATTGTTGTGGTTAAAAAAATTGATTACACAATGCTAATGAAAAAATTATTTAAAATCAAAAACCGTTTTTATTTTTTTTAATGTGGCACACAAGTTAATAATTAATACCATAAAATAATTATTCTAAAAAAATAATTATTAATAATTTAAAAATATCCGAAACAATAATATTACTATTAATATAATTTCCTTAAGATGGGTATTACCCGGATAAAAAAGTGAGTGTTATTCATACCGCAAAGCAACGATGGGATCAAGCTTTGAGGCCTTATAAGCCGGGTACAATCCTGCAAATAAACCAACCAGCGAACACACTATTATTCCTGTAAGTACCCAACCCCATGGTACCACAAACCCGGTTTTTAAAACTATCCCAAAAAGGTTGCCAACCAATACGCCGAGAATTATTCCAAAAATGGCTCCTATTAAACTTATAATTATTGATTCAAAAAGAAATTGTTGCCGGATACTTTTTTTTGTACCGCCCAGTGCTTTTATCAATCCGATTTCCCTGGTGCGCTCATTAACGGCAACTAACATTATATTCATCAGCCCGATGGCTGCTCCAATTAAAGTTATCAGTCCAATAAATGCTGCGGCCGTTGTTATGCTTCCTAAACTATTTGTAAATGCCTGCACAATGCTGTCGCTCTTATCTACAAAAAAATTATTCTCTTCGGTAAAATCTAATTTTCGTATTGGCCTGAAAGTGCCTGTAGCTTCACCTATGGCAATATCCATGTCTTTAATATTGTTTACCATTATCCCGATATTATAAGATGTACCGGAGGTGGGAAATAACCTTCTTATATTATTAAAGGTTGTTATCACCACGTTATCGGCATTTAAAAATGCGCTTGATCCTTTATCTTTTAAGATACCAATTATCCTGTATTTTATATTGGCCACTTTTATTATTTTATCAACAGCTTTTTCCGGGTTATCTCCATAAAATTTTTTGGCAACACTGTTACCCAAAACACAAACGCTTCTGCCACTTTCCACATCCAGCTTATTAAAATTTCTCCCCACAGATAAAGAGTACCCGCTTAATAATAAATAATTTTCATCACCGCCCTGCAACACAACATTGGGATTGGTTTTTATTTTCTCATTATTTACAACAATATTTCTTGGGCCTCTTATGGAAATACTTACCCATGCCGGAAAGGCAAATCTTTCTTTAAAAATTTTTGCTTCTTCGTAAGTAATTATTTTTCCTGTGTTGGAATTTTTTTCTTTCAGAGCTCCCTTAGTGGTTTTTTTTACGCGGTCGTTATTGCCGCCGCCGATATGAATTTGCCTGTCCCTGTAACGGATGCTGAATGCGTTTGCCCCCATGGTGGAAAAACTTTCACTCAGGCTTTGATTCATTGCTTCAATTGCGGTAATAATTCCTATCAGTGCCATTATACCAAATGCTATAATAGCAACAGTAATGCCTGTACGAAGTTTGTTACTTTTTACGGTTCTAAAAGCGAGAGAAAGTGTATCTGATGTTTGCATTTTAATTGCTGGTTAATAGTTCATGGTGCATAGTTGATGGCCTTTCCCAGCCTATGAACTAACAGCTATTAACCATGAACTCAGTAATAAAGCCAGTCAATAACCAGTCCCGGAAAAATTCCTATAATAATAATTATTGCTGCAGTAAAAATTAATAACCATTTAAAAGAAGAAGGAACATCCATTTGGTGATTGGCATCTGCATCAGGTTCTTTAAAATACATTGCCTGTATCACTTTAAAATAATAGTAAGCGCTTATTGCTGCGCAGATCACAGCAAGTATCACCAGCCAAAATTGGTGGCCATTTTTAACCGCTGCAACAAGCATATAAAATTTTGCTGTAAAGCCTGCTGTTAAAGGAATGCCTGTAAGAGATAATAAAAATATTGTTGCTGCAAAAGCAAGCACAGGCTGGGTTTTACTCAAACCATTAAAGCCTTCAATTGTATAATCATGCATTCTTACTAATATCGCAAACAAGCCAATTGTTGCAAGACTGTAGGCGGCTGTGTACAAAATCAATCCTTCTTTTGCTGTATCATTTAATGCGAATAATGCAAGCAACATAAACCCTGCCTGCGCAATACTTGAGTATGCCAGCATTCGTTTTACGCTTTGCTGAAAAACCGCTGTTAAATTTCCTATTACTAAAGTTGTGGCGGTAATAATTACGATCAGCATTTGCCATTGCGCCTGCATAAGTCCCAATTGGTTTTGAAACAAACGTATGAAAGCGATAAAGCCTGCAACCTTTACAATGGTAGCCATGAAGGAAGTGAAAACTGTTGGAGCGCCATCGTACACATCCGGTGCCCAAAAATGAAATGGCGCTGCAGAAACTTTAAATGACATTGAAACCACCAACAACACCAAACCAATCGCTATCATCACGGGCAAACTTCCTGCACCAAGATTCATTGTATTAATATTAAAGGAACCCAAAGTATTTCCGCCATACAAAAAAGTAATTCCCATAAGCATTATGCCCGTGGAAAATGCTCCCATCAAAAAATATTTAAGAGAAGCTTCGTTGCTTTTTAAATTGAGTTTGTCGCTGCCGGTAAGAATGTATAATGGAATAGACATTATTTCAATTCCCAAAAACAACATCAACAAAGATGTATAAGAAGATGCAATCGCAACGCCGCATAAAACAAAAAATATCAATGCAAAATATTCTGATACATGCTTGCCTACTTTTTCAACATCTCTCCCACTCAATAAAAAATAAATTAATGTGCAGAAGAAGGCAATGGTATTAAAATGAAGACCAAAATTATCAAAGCCTAACATGCCTTTTGTATCAATATTAAATAAAGGCTTCCCTAAAAATTCAAAAATATTTGCAGCCAGGATAATGATCAATCCTGCAATTGCCCAATACTTTGGCGTGGAAGCTTTTTTAAAAAAAACTCCTCCAAACATCATAACCACTCCCCATATTGCAGATAAAATAATTGCGTTCATTCCGTTAATCCGTTTATAAGTTTATTGGTTAATTGGTTTAGTAGTTTAACCGGTTTATTATTTGATAATTTATATTCATTACAAAAAAAAGTTCCTCCCATTAATCCTTTAATCCCATAAATCATGGTTCAGACAAACCCACTGATGACGGATCATGCAGGTGGCTTAAAATAGTTGTGACTGTTGTTGCTGTTAGATCAAATACCGGCTTTGGATAAACACCCAAAACAAAAATGAAGATCACAATAAACGTTAATACAATTTTTTGTTTAACCGTAACCAGTGATACAACTTTTGTAAGAATATTATCCTCGCCATAAAAAACTTTCTGCACCATATTTAAAGTGTACACCGCTACAAGAATAATACTTAAGCCCGCAAGTGCTGCGTACCATGCATTGTATTCATACAAGCCAGTGAACATTGCAAACTCACCGATAAATGCATTGGTAAGCGGCAGCGCAATATTTGCCAAAGCGATCACCACAAAAAATATTGCAAGCAATGGCGTATGTGTTGCCAATCCTCCAAGCTCAGAAATTTTTCTTATGCCTGTATGTTTTTCAATAATATCAACAACGATCCATAGAGCAATTATATTTATTCCATGATTAAGCATTTGTATCATTACACCACTCATGCCGGTTGTGTTCGTTGTAAAAATTGCGGCGCACATTAATCCAATGTGTGCAATAGAAGAATAAGCAACCAATCTTTTAAGATCATTTTGCACCATTGCAATGCAGCTTGCATACAACATTCCGGCAATGGATAATCCAATAACAATATTGTCGAATTTTAAAACTGCAGAAGGAAAAATCGGCAGCACCCAACGTATCACAGCAAACACTCCCATCTTTACCATGATGCCGCTCAACACCATTGTTACAGGGGCAGGCGATTGTTCGTAGGTATCGGGCTGCCATGTATGAAAAGGGAACACCGGCATCTTTACTGCAAACGCAATAAAGAAAAGCCAGAACAACCACGACTGATCTCCGGGAGAAATGTGTGTATTATAAAATGCTACTAATGAAAATGAATGATCAGAAGTTGGCGTAGGCTGGGTTTGCAGGTACACATAAATTATCCCGATCAACATCAGCAGTGAACTTACAAATGTGTAAATGAAAAATTTCCATGTTGCCTGTATTCTTTTTTCTCCACCCCATCTGCTGCATAAAAAATAAACAGGAATTAATGCAAGTTCCCAGAAAAAATAAAACACCAACGCATCCATCGCAACAAAAACGCCCATCAAACCTGATTGACTCAATAACATTAATCCGAAAAATGCATTAGCATTTTTATATTCAGTTTTATACGTTGCTGCAAAAATTATCGGGTAAGAAAGTGCTGTTAAAAAAGTAAGCATGTGTCCCATTCCATCAAGGCCCACAGAAAAATTACTACCAATATATTTTAGCCATTCATAACTAACATAGTTGTAAGTAAAATATTTTGTGCTATCCGAATAACATAAACTAACAACAGAAATACCTAAAGTTATAAGAGAAGAAAATAAAGCCCAGGCCTTTACACTTTTTTGTTCTTTAATAAAAAATGCGATCAATCCGGTTACCAACGGAAACCAAAGCAGCAGTTCAGGAAATGTAATGTACGTACCCAAGATTAAAATTATTTTGCAA
>DATCOF010000021.1:0-1881 GCA_036564845.1 Chitinophagaceae bacterium
GTGAAGGCAGCAAAAAAAATTCTTGAGATGGGACCTAAATATCTCATAATAAAAAAAGGGGAACATGGTGCATTACTGTTTCATGATAACCATGTTTTCTTTGCGCCGGCTTTGCCTTTGGAGGATGTATTTGACCCCACAGGAGCAGGTGATAGTTTTGCCGGTGGTTTTATCGGCCACCTTGCAAGAACAAAAAATATAAGTTTCGAGAACATGAAGACCGCCATCATCGTAGGTTCTGCAATGGCAAGTTTTTGTGTTGAAAAATTTGGCCCGCAACGCTTAAAAGAAATTACTAAAACAGATATTGATGTGAGGCTTGAGGAGTTTGTTCAATTGGTAAATTTTGATATTGACTTGGTTTAATCTTTTTTATGCTTGAAATCATTGCACTTATTTTCCTTGCCAAAGAAATTGGAAAAATTGCTGCCACCAAAGGTTTAAAATCCAGCACATGGAAATTATATTTTGTGTTGGCATGGATTGCCGGTGAATTTGTTGGGGCTATAATTGGAGTTCTGATTTTTGGAACCAATAATATTATTAGTGTTGAATTAGTTGCTGTTGCCGGCGCTGTAACAGGATATGTTATTCTAAAAGCTAACCTTAAGAAAAAACCTGACCTGTTGGATGATGACATTAACCAAATAGGTATGCCATAGGAAGTGGTTTTGTTTTTCCCACTTACATGCTTTAATTTTACACCACATTCAGGTGGATTTGTTTATTGTTCAACCTGGATTTCTAAGTTTTAAATCGAACTAATAAACGAAAACCATTCTGTAATATCTCTTCAGGATTTTCAATTTCGTTTAAAAGTTTATTTTAATTTTTGTTGATCACGATATTATCGTGATACATCAATGCAATAAATAAATTAAGCAAAATGAAAACAATTCACGATTGTCTAAAAGAAAGAATACTCATCATTGATGGTGCAATGGGCACAATGATCCAGCGTCATAAATTGGAAGAAAAAGATTACCGCGGAGAAAGATTTAAAGTGTGGCATAAGGATATAAAAGGCAACAACGATCTTTTAAGCATTACCCAGCCGAAAATAATTGAAGACATTCATACGCAATATTTAGAAGCAGGCGCTGATATTATTGAGACCAATACATTCAGCAGCACATCCATTGCGCAGGCAGATTATGATATGCAGTCGCTGGCGTATGAATTAAATGTTGCCGCCGCAAAGTGTGCAAAAAATGCAGTGAACAAATTTTTAGCTACTTCAAAAGATAATGAGCCAAGATTTGTTGCCGGTGCGATCGGGCCGCTAAATAAAACATTGAGTTTATCGCCTGATGTAAACAACCCCGGTTACCGTGCAGTAACATTTGATGAAGTTGCAAATGCTTATTATGAGCAGGTGAAAGGTTTGGTTGATGGGGGTGTAGATGTTCTTTTAATAGAAACAATTTTTGATACGCTGAATGCAAAAGCCGCGATCTATGCGATCAAAAAATATTTTAGAGATACAAAACAAAAAGAACTTTCTGTAATGATAAGCGGAACCATTACCGATGCCAGTGGACGAACATTGAGTGGGCAAACGCTGGAAGCATTTTACATATCTGTTTCGCACGCAAAGCCATTAAGCATCGGTTTAAATTGTGCGTTGGGTGCAAAAGAAATGCGTCCGCATATTGAAGAGTTAAGCCAGTTGGCCAGTTGCTATACATCTGCATATCCCAATGCCGGTCTGCCAAATGCGTTTGGTGAATATGATGAGCAGCCGCATGAAACGGCACACATTATTGAAGAATGGGCTGCAGAAGGGTTTGTAAATATTGTTGGCGGTTGTTGTGGCACAACTCCCGATCATATTAAACATATTGCAGAGCAGGTAAAAAATATTAAGGCAAGAGAATTGCC
>DATCOF010000022.1:0-5764 GCA_036564845.1 Chitinophagaceae bacterium
TTGCGGCAGCAGCACTACAAATTGTATTACAGTTACAGGTCCACCATCAACACCAGGTGCAATCAGTGGGATTTATTCAGTTTGTTCCAGGCAAAAAAATGTTGTGTATACAGTTCCATTGCTGCCGGGTGCAACATCATACACCTGGGCCGTTCCTTCGCAGGCAACAATTGTTTCAGGCCAGGGATCAAATACCATCTCTGTAACCTTTGGTGTAAAAACAGGAAACATAACAGTTAAAGCAAGCAATAGCTGCGGCAGCAGTGCATTACAAACGCTTGCCATTAATATGAATTGCACAGGCGCCAATGCAATAGCAACAGTTGCTGTTGCATTAGCAGCGCAACCAGTAAGGTTAGTTACAAAAATATCGGTCTATCCAAATCCATCAACAGGAAGGATAACTTTAGAATTTATAAGACTACCATCTCTTACCTACCAGGTATCAGTATTGGATGTTTTAGGCCAGTCTGTTTATTCACAAGTTTTAAATGGACAGGGAAATTCTGTAACACTAGATCTTGCTCATTTAAGAAAAGGTGTTTATCTATTAAGGCTTTTTAATGGCTACAGTTACAAAGAAGTTACTATCGTAATTCAATAATATTAATCAAGAGAGGCTGATCAATTTCAGCCTCTTTTGATTTTAAATATGCTTGCCAGATAATCATGTTCCCGCTAGTCCGATATTATGCAAAACTGATAACCACAATGAAGCACCTTTAATTTTTTTCAACTCTCTGAAGAAGGGGCTTGCTTACGCGAAATACTATAGTGCGTCAAATAAATAAAAAATCAGGCCAAAGCATCTATCTGCTTTGCTAATTTCCTGTCTTTTTCTGTAACAACATCTCCGGCATCATGAGTGTTGAGCCATATCTCAACCTTGTTGTAAACATTGGTCCATAGCGGATGATGGTCCATCTTTTCTGCAGCCAGCGCAACCCTTGTCATAAAAGCAAAAGCTTCGGAGAAATTTTTGAACTCAAATTTTTTATAGAGCTTATTGTCTTCTTCTTTCCACATAATTTTTTATTTAAAAATTTAAAAGATAAGATGCTGTTTGTTCCTGATCTTTTCATTTGTCATTTCTGTGATAAGCTGTACCGCAGGAATTGTTCTGATGGAACCCATCAATCCTGTAACTTCTTCGTCATGTATGATATCATCTTTTATCAGCCATAAAAAATCAAGATGTTTAAATTCAGGCAACAGGTATTCGCCATCACATTGGTTGTTGTATAAGTAATGCCTGATAGTTCCCCCATGCTCCGCATATTCATAAACAGAAAAAAAATAATTTCGCTGTTTTTTATTAAGTTGAATTTCTATGCTGTTATTCATTCTAAAATCAAAACTTAGTATGTGATTAAGATGCCAGCAAAATTGATAATCTTTAATGGGCGCTACAATTCCCAGCAGCCTTGTATCCTCAAAGAACTCATCAACTAAAACCTGGTTATCTATTCGTAATTTCATTGCGGCGGGAAATAAAGTTCAAATATAAAGTTTGCAAAAATCCTTAAAAAAGTCAACTAATATTCAAAGCTGTTAAAAGATATTTATCAAACATCTCTTTTCCTAAATCGTAAGGTATAATTAATAGTTCAATTTAATTTTACCAATAGTTCAAAAAAAAATTGTCATCTACATTACATATCGCTTTAGTAGGAAATCCCAACAGTGGTAAGAGTTCAATATTTAATTCTCTTACCGGGTTAAATCAGAAGATCGGAAATTTTCCCGGAGTTACAGTTGATAAAAAAACCGGCATCTCCCAAATATCAGAATCATTAAAAGCATTGATCATTGATTTGCCCGGCGCTTATAGTTTATATCCTAAAAGGCACGATGAGTGGGTATCGTACAAAGTACTTATCAACCAGGATAAAGATATTGCAGCCGACGTTTTTTTGTTTGTTGCTGATGCATCTAATTTAAAGAGGAATCTTTTATTTTGTTCACAGCTTATCGATCTTAAAAAGCCGGTTGTTGTTGCGCTTACCATGATGGATCTTGCGAAGAAAAAAAATATCCAGATTGATATTGCAGGTCTTGAAAGAGAATTAGGTGTTCCGGTGATACCGGTTAATCCGCGAAAAAATAAAGGGATAAAAGAATTAAAAAGAGCAATTGAACTAACGGCAGAGAATTTAAATAAAATGCCTGCACGTGATTTTATTGATACCAATGCATTTGCTCCCGAAGCAATTAAAGAAATAAACAATCTTTTTCCCGGCACCGGCGATTATCGTGCTATTCATTATCTGATCAATCATGAAAATTTTGCTCTGGATGAAACAACACAGGATGTTATTGAAAATATTGAGATCAGAAATAAATTCAATCCAACAAAAACTCAGGCAGAAGAAATTATGCAACGGTATGGCCGCATAAAACACATCATGAAGCAAACGGTTATTGAAGCTGACCCTTTGCAAAAAGCATTGTTTACTGAAAAACTTGATAATATTTTATTGCATCGTGTATGGGGTTATCTTATTTTGATCACTGTACTTTTTTTATTGTTTCAAAGTATATTCTGGATAGCACAATATCCTATGGATGCAATTGAATGGAGCTTTGCAAAACTCGGCGGATTTTTAGGCAGCATACTTTCACAAGGATGGTTTAGTGATGTTTTAATAAATGGTGTGCTGGCTGGGCTTAGCGGAATAATGATCTTTATTCCGCAGATAATGATATTATTTGGATTGATAACATTGCTGGAAGACACAGGCTACATGGCACGGATAAGTTTTCTTACTGATAAGATCATGAGGAAAGCAGGTTTGAATGGAAAAAGTGTTATGCCGATGATCAGCGGCTTTGCATGTGCGGTGCCTGCTATCATGAGCGCAAGAAATATTGAGAATAAAAAAGAAAGATTGCTAACGATTATGTGTACGCCGTTAATGAGTTGTAGTGCACGATTGCCGGTGTATACAATATTGATAGCACTCATAATTCCAGGTCATTTATATTTTGGTTTTTTAAGTGTGCAGGGACTTGTAATGATGGCGTTGTATTTATTAGGAACTGTAATGGCTTTGGTTACTGCATATATTTTTAAGTGGTTTATTAAAAGTATAGAACGGAGTTATTTTATTTTAGAGCTTCCCGTTTACCGGGGGCCCCGATGGAAAAATATTTTTTATACGATGGTTGAAAAAGCAAAGGTTTTTGTTTTTAATGCCGGTAAAATTATTATGGTCATCAGTTTGCTGTTGTGGGTATTAAGCAGCTTTGGGCCGAAAAAAAGAATGAGGGCCGCAAGCGAAAAATATGAAACACTTGCTGTTGCTAATCCTTCGCAGGCAGATCAATATAATAAACAAAGAAAAACTGCATTGCTTGAAAATTCTTTCGCAGGTATTTTAGGAAAGAGCATTGAGCCCGCAATAAAACCTTTGGGCTACGATTGGAAAATTGGAATTGCTTTAATAACATCATTTGCCGCACGTGAAGTTTTTGTGGGAACGATGGCAACATTGTACAGCGTTGGCGAAGACAAAGACAAAAATTATACAACCCTGCGGCAGAAGATGGCCGCCGCAGTAAGAGACGATGGTACCAAAGTTTATAATCTTGCAACCGGACTTTCGTTGTTGGTATTTTATGTTCTTGCCATGCAATGCATGAGTACGCTTGCAGTTGTAAAAAGAGAAACAAAAAGTTGGAAATGGCCCATCATACAATTATTCTACATGACAGGATTGGCCTATGTTTTCAGTTGGATAGTGTATACTATTTTTAAATAATGCCTGACTACGGTAAAAATTATTTTACGCTGATAGAAATTGAATTATGAAATTAAAAAGTATTCTCATCTGTATTTTATTTCTTCCACTAAGCTATTTTTCTTACTGCCAGGGTACAATTACTCTTGACCCCGTAAGCATCAGCGCAACTCTTAAGCCAATAAACATTTCCAAAACAGGAAGAAATATTGTTATTATAAAAGGAGAAGATTTTAATAAACTTCCCATTCATAGTATTGATGAATTGCTTCGCTATTTGCCGGGTATAGAAGTACAATCAAGAGGCCCAATGGGAAGCCAAAGCGATATAGTTATTCGTGGAGGAACGTTTCAGCAGGTGTTGGTAGTACTTGATGGATTGCGTTTGAATGATCCTAACAGCGGTCACTTCACAGGTTATATTCCTGTTGCTCCATCAGAAATTGATCGTATTGAAATTATAAAAGGGGCATCCTCCGCAATTTATGGCAGTGAGGCAGTAGGAGGCGTAATACATATCATTACCAAAACATTTGCAGCAAAAAATAATGAGAATAAAAAACAATTAGCATTACAGGCAACAGGCGGGCAATATAGTTTATGGGGAATCAATGCAGGCGGATATTATCAAAAAAAACATACAGCTATCAGCGCAGGAATATTAAGTAATAATGCTAACGGGCAACAGCAACGCGGAACAACGGGATACTTTAATAATAACACTGCATCATTATCCCTGGGTCATTATTTTAATGACTACCTGCATCTATCATTGCGAACTTCATATGATAAAAGAAACTTCAGTGCTCAGAATTTTTATACAACATTTAAATCCGATACTGCAAATGAAGCCGTTGAAACTTTTTGGAATCAATTAAATTTAACTTATAAAAAAGGCGCAAATAAATTTAGCTTAGATGGCGGATATAAACAGGTAAAAGATAAATATGCATTTAATTCTGTAGGAGCTCCCAACAGAAACACTTCAACTTTATTACAATTCCTGGGTCTATATGAACGTACTATCTCAAATAAAACTTCTCTCACCGGTGGATTGCAAATTCAAAATAAAAAAATAATCTCCAACGATAGGGGTAATCATCAATTGATACAGGCTGCCGGTTTTATTAATTTAAATCAAAGTTTAGGAGATTTTTCTGTGATGCCAGCATTGCGTGTTGACCATACAGAAAATAGTGGAACTGAACTGGTACCACAAATGAATATATCTTATAAGAAAAATAATCTGCAGCTACGTGGCAGTGCGGGAAAAACGATCAGGCAGGCTGATTTTACAGAGCGCTATAATAATTATAATAAAACTTTTGTAGCAAGCGGGAGTATCGGTAATCCAGATCTGGAAGCAGAACATTCCTTCAGCTATGAAGCAGGCGCCGACCTGTTTGTAAAAAATGTTTTTAAAATATCTGCAACAGCTTTTAAAAGAGATCAGCAAAAACTAATAGACTGGACACCTACACCCTACAGCGACATGCCAAGAAAAACCAATTTATCACCCACCGGTAGTTATGCGCTTGCAAAAAATATAGCTAAAGTAAACACTGCAGGGTTTGAAACAGATATACAATTTATAAAGCAAATAAATTCTTCTCAAAAAATTTCAGCAATGCTTGGATTGCTTTGGCTTGATAGTAAAAGCAGCGATTCGATAACTTCGTTCTATATTTCTTCTCATGCAAAATATAGCAGTAATTTTTCTCTTGCTTATGAAAATAAAATTTTTGCCATCAGTATTAATGGTATCTATAAAAAAAGGGGGGAACAATCAGCCGCAGCCATTAATACTACATTATCACCGCAGTATTTTATCATGAATACAAAGGCAGAAATATTTGTATTGAAAAGATCATCTATTTTTTTTCAGGCTGATAACCTGTTCAACAAAAACTACAGTGACCTGTTAGGTTCACAAATGCCCGGCAGATGGATTATGGGGGGAATTATTATTAAGGTATAAGGTTGTATTAATCTTGTTCATCATTTGCCACATTTGGTTTCTGCTA
>DATCOF010000023.1:0-11197 GCA_036564845.1 Chitinophagaceae bacterium
AAAAATTTATTTTTTGCAAAAACATTATTTAGAAATCTTTCTGTTGTTACATTTTTTGATTGAAGAAATTCTTCAATAAGAGATGCGGTTTTATCTTCCTCTTTGCTGAAAGACGGAGTAGCAATTAATTTTTTAAGAAGATCAATTGCATCATTGGAAATGATATTTAAATTTTCATTATTCATTTATAATGCTTGTGCCGGATGAACCAGAAATTAATTGACCAAGACATTCTGCTTTGCCAATAACAACTTTTTTTACGCCACTGTTCAGCGCTGCAAAAGCGTTGTCCAGCTTAGGTATCATGCCGGAATGAATTATTTTTTTTTCTTTAAGATGCTTATAAGATGCAGTATTTATTTCTTCAATAACAGAATCTTCATCATCAGAATTTTGCAAAACACCTTTCTTCTCAAAAGAATAAATTAAGGTTACAGCATATTTTTCTGCCATGCATTTTGCAATTTCCTGTGCAATTGTATCTGCATTTGTATTAAGCAATTGCCCTTTTTTATCATGCGAAACCGGGGCTATTACAGGAACTAAATTTTCATGTAATAATTTATCAAGCCAATCACTGTTTATTGAATCTATATCGCCAACAAACCCATAATCAATTGTTGGATGAACTCTTTTATGCCCGAGTACCAAATTACCATCTGCACCACTTAGTCCAATGGCATTGCAATTATTTGACTGCAACAATGCTGTTATATTTTTATTGATATAACCTGCGTATACCATGGTTATCACCTTCAATGTTTCGGCATCCGTAATTCTTCTTCCATCAATTAATTGCTGTGGAATATTTAATTGTTGAGCAATATTTGTTGCCAGTTTTCCACCACCGTGAATTAATATTTTTCTTTCTTTGATCGAAGCAAAATCTTTTAAGAACAATGAAAGTTTTGCTTGATCATTGATAATGTTTCCTCCAATTTTTATGACAAATAGTTGTTCCATTATGCAGAAAGAATTTCGCTTAATACAGCCTGTGCAGCCCAAACACGGTTGGCTGCCTGTTGTGTAACTATACTGTGTTTGCCATCTAAAATTTCGTCGCTTAGCTCTACATTTCTTCTTACCGGCAAACAATGCATCACCTTAGCTTTATTGGTAAGTTTTAATTTCTTTTTTGTGAGCATCCAACTGGGATCGTTACAATAAATTTTACCATAATCTTCATAGGTGCTCCAGTTTTTTACATACACAAAATCCGCATCCTTCAAAGCTTCATCCTGGTCATACGTTATGGTCGCACCCTTTGTAAATTTTTTATCAAGTTCATATTCTTCAGGATGAGTGATCACAAAATCAGCTTCACCCCATGCATTTATCCATTGAGCAAAACTGTTTGCAACGCACTGTGGCAAAGGCTTTACATGAGGCGCCCATGTAAGAACGATCTTTGGTTTGCGTTTCTCTGCAAAATTTTCTTTGATAGTAATTATGTCTGTCAAACTTTGTAACGGATGCAATGTTGCGCTTTCTAAACTAACAATTGGAATTCCTGAATACTTAATAAATTGTTTTATGTACAATTCGCTGTAATCATCTTCCCGGTTTTTTAAAGAAGGAAATGTTCTTATCCCAAGTATGTCAAAATATTTTCCCAACACAGGGGCGGCATCTTTTACATGTTCAACAGTGGTGCCGCTCATGATAGCCTCTTCTTCAAATTCCAAAGTCCATCCTTCATGACCAATATTAAATACAATTGCATCTACTCCTAAATTTTGAGCAGCAATTTGAGTGCTTAATCTTGTGCGCATACTTGGATTGAGAAATAATAAACCTATACGCTTATTTGTTCCTATTTTTTTAGAAGAGAATGGATCTTTCTTAAAATCCAATGCTTTTTTAACCAATGCATTTATATCAGGAACATCATGAACAGAAATAAAATTTTTCATTCGTGAATAATTGGTTTTGAAGATAAGACTATATTTTTTATTTCTTTTTTTATAGCTTGTAAAAAATGATCTGCATCGTCAATAGTTAATGCCAGCGAAGGAAGTAAGCGGATCACATTGGGTTTTGCTTCGCCGGTAAAAATGTGATGCTTCCACAAAAGATTTTTCTTTAACTCTTTTAATTCTTCAGGCACATCAAAACCGATCATCAATCCTCTTCCTCTTACATTTTGCAATTCAGGAATATTTTTTAATTCATCCATGATATGCTCACCAACTTTTTGTGCGTTCTCCATTAAATTTTTCGATTCAATAACTTCCAAAACCGCCAGGGCTGCGGCACATGCAAGATGATTGCCACCGAAAGTTGTGCCCAGCATAAAATGTTTCGGCTTGATGTGTGGCGCAATAATAATTCCGCCAACAGGAAAACCATTGCCCATTCCTTTTGCCATTGAATATATATCTGCATTTACGCCTGCATAATCCTGCGAAAAAAATTTACCGCTTCGTCCATAACCGCATTGCACACTATCTGCAATAAATACTGCATTATATTCATCACATAAGCTGCGAATTTTTTGTAAGAAAGATTCTGTTGCAACATTAATTCCGCCAACGCCCTGAATGCCTTCAATGATGACAGAAGAAATTTCTTTGCCATGATCATTAAAATATTGCTGCAATGCATCTTCATGATTAAAAGGAAGAAAAATTACATTGTCAGTTTCATTTACCGGAGCAACGATATTTGGATTGTCAGTTGCAGCTACAGTTAATGATGTTCTTCCATGAAATGCTTTTGTAAAAGCAATTATTTTTTTTCTTCCATTATAAAATGATGCAAGCTTTAAAGCATTTTCATTTGCTTCTGCGCCTGAGTTACAAAGAAATAATTGATACTCTTCTTTACCGCAAACTTTGCCAAGCTTTTCTGCAAGCTGCTGTTGTAATGGGATCTGTATTGAGTTAGAATAAAATGCGATCTTGTTTAGCTGATCTTCTATACGCTTTACCCAGTGCGGGTTTGTATGACCTATACTAATTACAGCATGACCGCCATACATATCTAAATACTTTACATCATTATCATCCCAAACGTAGGAGCCTTTTGCTTTTACGATGTTGATGTTGTTGATTGGATAAACGTCGAATAAATTCATACCCCAACCCCTAAAGGGGCTATTAATTTTAGTTAAAAATAATTTGCTTTCAATTTTAATCCTGAAGTCTCTTCCAAGCCAAACATTAGGTTCATATTTTGCACCGCCTGTCCGCTGGCGCCTTTTAATAAATTATCAATGGCAGAATGAACAACCAGTTTGTTCCCAACTTTTTCAAGATGAATAAAACATTTATTGTTGTTGACCGCCTGTTTTAAAAATATTTGTTCATCACTTACAATTGTGAAAGGATGCTCCTTGTAAAAATCTTTATATAATTTATTAAGATCGTTTAATTCCAAATCGCAGTGCATTTGCGAGCTAACAAAAATTCCTCTTGTAAAATCACCACGCCATGGAATAAAATTTATTTCCACATCATCATTCTTCTGCAATTGCAAAAGCGATTCACCAACTTCATTTAAATGCTGATGCGTAAATGATTTATAGGATTGAATATTATTGGCACGCCATGAAAAATGTGAAGTATCTGACAAACTCTGGCCTGCGCCTGTAGAGCCTGTAATGCCCGTTGCATATACATCTTTAAGCAATCCTTCTTTTGCCAATGGCAATAAACCTAATTGAATCGCAGTTGCAAAGCAACCTGGATTAGCAATATTATTTGCTTTGATAATTTCATTTCTGTTTAGCTCAGGTAAGCCATAAACAAATTTTCGATTCTCGATAGATGAATGCTCATGCAAACGAAAATCGTGTGAGAGATCAATAATTTTTATTGCATCATTAATTTCGTTTTCTGCCAGAAATTTTTTTGCTGCACCATGACCTGCACAAAGAAACAGAACGTCGGCCTCCCCCCAGCCCCCTCCCGTGGAGGGGGAGGTGGAAAATTTCAAATCAGTTTCTCCTAAAAGATCAGCATGAACTTTATGAAGAAAATTGTCTGCATTGCTTTTGCTATTAACGAAACTAATTTGTGCTGAAGGATGATTTAATAATATTCTTATCAATTCACCACCTGTATAACCGGCACCACCAATAATTCCAATTTTAATTTGCTTTTCCATTAAACAGAACCTTTTGGATTAAGATCATCCTTAACCTTGTGATAGATCATCGTTTGATTACCAAATATTTTACTGAACCCTCTTACCTCCTCTCCAGTCCATCCAGTATTCATCTCACCATACTTTCCGAATTTATTATTCATAAGATCATAAGAAGATTCAATACCTATAATTTGAAAACGATAAGGAAATAATTGAATAAAAACATCTCCGGTAACATTGCGTTGCGACTTTGTAAGATACGCTTCTATGTCTCTCATAACAGGATCAAGAATTTGTCCCTCGTGAAGCCAGTTTCCATAAAATTGTGAAAGCTGATCTTTCCAGCTGAGCTGCCATTTTGTAAGCACATGTTTTTCCAAAGCATGATGCGCTTTAATGATAACCATTGGCGCTGCAGCTTCAAAGCCTACACGCCCTTTGATGCCGATGATGGTATCGCCAACATGAATATCACGGCCGATGCCATAAGGAGCTGCGATAGATTGTAAATATTGAATTGCTTTAGCAGGATGATCAAAATTTTTATCGTTGACCTTTGTTAATTCTCCTTTTTCAAAATGTAATTTTATTTCTTCGCTTCCTGATTGTGTGACTTGTGTTGGCCATGCTTCTTCCGGCAATATTCCCTTTGATGAAAGTGTTTCTTTTCCTCCAACACTTGTTCCCCACAAACCTTTGTTGATAGAATACATTGACTTCTCAAAATTCATGTCAACCGCTTTCTCTTTTAAATATTCGATCTCTTGCTCACGGCTTAATTGCAGATCACGGATGGGAGTTATTATTTCAACGCCGGGAATCATCACATGAAATATCATATCAAAACGTACCTGGTCGTTGCCAGCACCTGTGCTACCATGCGCTACTGCATCAGCATTTAATTTTTTTGCATGCTCCGCTATATGCAAGGCCTGGCTTAGCCTTTCAGCGCTTACACTTAATGGATAGGTGTTGTTCTTAAGAACATTTCCATAAATTAAAAACCTGAGAATGCTTTCATAATAACTTTCTACAGCATCAACACTTGTATGCGTTTTTACTCCAAGTTTATAAGCATGCTCTTCGATATGTTTTAATTCTTCTTTTGAAAAACCACCTGTATTTACTGTTATGCTATGCACCTCGTAGCCCATGTCTTCATGTAAATATTTTACACAATACGAAGTATCCAATCCGCCGCTAAAACCAAGAACAACTTTTTTTACCATGATATAATTATTAGAAATTTAATAAGTGAGAGAGAAAACTTTTTTTCTCCCGATTTTTATCGGGACTACTTTTATCGGCGCTTTTATCACCTGTAAAAAATTTTATTAAGCTGCTTTGCTTTATTCTCATAAAACGCTCATACAACTTTGAATGTTTTTTAAATTCTTCTTTTGTTTCTTCGGGTTCGTAATGATCTTTAGGATCGTACAACATTGCCGTGCACATACAAATCTTTCTATCCTTGCTCATTAATATATCATAGTTCACGCAGCTTTTACAACCTGCCCAAAACTCTTCATCATCGGTAAGCTCAGAATAAGTTACAGGCTCATAACCGAGGTCAGAATTTATTTTCATAACGGCAAGGCCTGTTGTTAATCCAAAAATTTTTGCTTCGGGATATTTTTCTTTTGAAAGATCAAAAATTCTTTTTTTGATCTGTTTGGCTATGCCGCTTTTACGGTAAGCCGGCGCTACTATCAGTCCGCTGTTAGCAACAAATTCGTCATGTCCCCAAGCCTCGATATAACAAAAGCCTACCCAATCATTTTCAGGAGTAAGAGCGATCACCGCTTTACCTTCTTCCATTTTTTGGGCAATATATTCAGGTGAACGTTTTGCAATACCGGTACCACGAGCCAGTGCAGATGAAGCCATCTCATCGGTTATGATGGTTGCGTATTTTGTATCGGCTGATGTTGCAACACGAACAATTATTTGTGATTGTTCCAATTTTGCAAAATTGAATGATGAATAAAATTAGATAAAATATTGCGGAGGGATTTTTTCACTGACAGGGGCAAGTGTTAATTGCTCGTCCTATCAGCATCCACGTCGAAATAAATTCGGCAGAAAATTAATTACCCGTACGGGACGAGGGGAAAACTGAAACCTGTTATATGTTGATGTATTATTCAATTCAGTTTACAATTTGATTAATAATATGCAAATATAAACGTTTTTAAAAAAAATGGTAGCAGAAATGTTATTAATGCTTTGTTATCATTTAACAGCCCAGTTTGTGAGTACATCTGCAATGATCCTGTCATTGCTTAAACGGGGTACTTTATTTTGTCCGCCAAGCTTTCCAATGCTTTTCATATAAACGATAAAACCACCTTTTTGTATCACACTAATTTTTAACCGGTCAAGAATATTACCGTTTATAAGATCATCATAGTACACGTTTTTTTTACGAAGATTGTTATCGATCTGTTTGGAAAAATTATCAAGGTCTCCGGGCATATTTTCAAATTCTATGAACCATTCATGGTAACTTTTTTTACCGTTTTGAGATATCATCGGTGCCACTGTAAACTCTGTAACATAAATGCCTTCTTCTTTTGCTGCAGCCATTAAAGCGCTCTCTACTTCTTCACCAATTACGTGTTCACCGAAAGCAGAAATAAAATGTTTTATTCTTCCGGTAACCAAAAGGCGATAAGGATCACATGAAACAAACTTCACTGTATCACCTGTGTTATAAGCCCATAAGCCTGCATTGCTGCTGACGATCAAAACATAATTCTCATTTGGCTTTACATCTTTTAATGTGAGCCGGGTTGGATTAGTGTTTGTGAATTCAGCAACAGAAATAAATTCAAAGAAAATTCCGCTGTTGGTATTGAGCAATAATCCTTCTTCAGTCTGGCTATCCTGGAATGCAAAAAACCCTTCGCTTGCAGGAAACAATTCAATCGAATCAATTTTTTTTCCGATGCTCTCAAACAGCTTTGCTTTGTAAGGTTCAAAGTTTACTCCACCCTGAACCATCACACTAAAGTTGGGAAAAATATCTTTTATTTTTTTGCCGGTTCTTTCAGTAAGTTTATCAAAATACATTTGCATCCATGGCGGGATGCCGCTAATCAACCGCATGTCCTGCTCAATGGTCTCATCAATAATTTTATCAAGCTTGGTTTCCCAATCTTCAATGCAATTAGTTTCAAAAGAAGGAAGCTGGTTTGCTCTTAAATATTTTGGGACATGATGATTTACAATTCCGCTCAATCTTCCAGTAGGAATCCCTCCTACTCTTTCCAACTCAGGTGAACCGCTTAAGAAAATTAATTTACCATTTGCAAAAGCTGTGTTGCCGGTTTCTGCCATATAACACAGCAATGCATTTCTTGCAGTATTAATATGATTGGGAATAGAATCTTTTGTGATCGGGATATATTTTACGCCGCTGGTTGTACCGCTTGTCTTTGCAAAATATATGGGCAAACCTTTCCACAAAACGTTATGTCTGCCTTGCTTTATAGCATCTATATAAGTTTTAAATTCTTCATAATCTCTTATCGGAACGTGGTTGATAAAATCTTCATGCGTTTTTATATCCGCAAACTTATGATCCTTGCCAAAATCAGTCTTACTGCCAACTTTAATGAGATTTTGAAATATAGAATCCTGGTCTGCAACTGCAGTGGTCATTCCTTTTCTTATCTGCTTATAGATGTAAGCAGCAAAGGGCTTTGCAAGAAAAGATTTAATCTTCATTGAGGCGCAATCGATTAACAAACTTACAATTAATTACAATCGCAGTGCCATTCTTTATCCAGGTCGATACAGGTCACTACTACCATCTCATCCTTCTTCGGCGCAAAAATTACGCGTAAGTGCTGGTGATCGTGGCTGTAACCTTCCAATGCATACGTTGGTACCCTTTCATTATTTATATCACTCTTCATATAATTAATATTACCATCGTGCAATATCTCTTTTATTTCATCTTCAGTTATATCTCTGCATTCCATTCTGCATCTTGCATGCTTTGAAAGAATAAGGTGGCCAATATTTCTATTTAATCCGGGAGCTGTTTGTTGAGTGGTCTGAGAGGATTGATTAGTGGTTTTAAATGAAGGGTAAATTCTGCGGACTAAAAATGCACCCAGCAGTATAACTACAAAAATTATCAACCTGTATTTTGTCCAACTTGAATTCATCCGGTGAACCGTTTAATTTGAACAAAGATGCAAACATCCATTTGTATATTTGCAAATGCAAAAAACGGTAGCCGTACATACGCTGGGTTGCAAGCTTAATTATTCTGAATCATCTGCAATAACAAGATTGATGGAGAGGGATGGTTTTATAAAAAAAGATTTTGATGAACTCGCAGATGTGTATGTAATTAATACCTGTTCAGTTACCGATAATGCAGATAAAGAATGCAGGCAACTTGTAAGAAAAATACAAAGAAAAGCTCCTAATTCTATGGTGGTTATTACGGGTTGCTATGCCCAGTTAAAGCCGGAAGAAATTGCAGCGATTGATGGTGTAGATCTTGTTTTAGGGGCACAGGAAAAATTTAATATTACACATCACTTACAGCAACTTACAAAAGGTGATGCGACTAAAATATGCAGTTGTGATATTGAAGAAGTTGATGGCTTTCATTCCTCATTTTCTCTTGGTGAAAGAACAAGAAGTTTTTTAAAAGTTCAAGATGGCTGCGATTACAATTGTTCCTTCTGCACTATCCCGATGGCACGTGGTAAAAGCAGGAGCGATTCAATTGAAAATATTATTGGAAACGTAAACGAGCTTGCAAGATCCGGCGTGAAGGAAATAGTTTTGACAGGAATTAATTTGGGAGACTACGTCGCCCCAATCCTCTCCACAAGTGGAGAGGGAGCAAATGCGAAGATTGCCGCGAAAAATCAAGGAAACTTTTATTCTCTTATACAAACACTGGAAAATTTAGAAGGTATAGAACGCTACAGAATTTCTTCCATTGAACCCAATTTACTCACCAAAGAAATAATCGAGTTTGTTGCAGGAAGCAAAAAATTCATGCCGCATTTTCATATTCCTTTGCAAAGCGGAAGCAATAAAGTTTTAGCTGGTATGCGCAGGCGTTATAAAAAAGAATTGTACGCAGAAAAAGTAAGTCTTATAAAAAAATTAATACCTCACTGTGCTATTGGTGTTGACGTTATCGTCGGCTTCCCCGACGAAACGGATGAAGACTTTAAAGAGACATTTGATTTTTTGCATTCACTGGATATTTCTTATCTGCATGTGTTTACTTATTCAGAAAGAGAGAACACACATGCCACTACTATTAAACCGGTTGTTCCCATAAATATTAGGAACGCCAGGAATAAAATTTTGCGGAATCTTTCCTACCAAAAACTCCAATACTTTACACAACAACATACCGGCGAAAAAAGAAAAGTTCTTTTTGAAGGCTATAATAAAAACGGCATGATGGAAGGGTTTACAGATAACTATATAAAAATAAATGCACCCTATAATTCTGAATGGGTAAATAACATTATTGAATGGAGAATTTAAAGCGCTCAAAATTAATTTTTCAAAAAAACATTACAAAAAACTTGCAATAGTAAATACCACACTCTATATTTGTTTTCCCTAACAACCAGTATTTTTACCCTCTTACACGTGTTTTCCACTTAATTTGACAAGGATGATTTTACTCCCCTAACCGTATCATCAATAACCCTTTCAAAAAAATCATTGAAATAAAATTTTTAAATTATTCAGCTTTAAAAAACTGAATAGAATTGCGAATTAAAAAATAGCAATTATATAAACTCCTATATCCTCATTTACTGAAGAACCAGATAAAATCTCCTGGCAACAGGAATCAATAACTCTGAAAAAAGTAATATGAGCAAATTTTTTACCCCACAGGAAAAGAAGCGCCCCACAAGGCTGCAGATACTCTCTTACATCATTACTGGGTTAATAATTTTATTTGCTGGTACAGCTTCAGCACAAAGCGATTCTCTTGTTTCTACTAACCACCCCGCAAACTATATTGAAGCAGCAACATTAGGACAATTGACCGGCGGTTACAGCAGTGGTTTTGTACAGCTTCAATGGAATACTTCAAGCGAAATTGACATGGGACATTTTGAAGTTGAGAGAAGTACTGACGGAATAAATTTTAGAAAGCTTGGGAAGATATTAGCCAAAGGTGATGTGAACATAAAAACTGAATATACTTATTTAGATATTCTTGCAGATAAAGGTTCTAATTTTTACAGGCTTGTAATTATTGATAAAGACGGAAATTTTACATACAGCAAAGTGATAACCATAAGTGTTGAAAAAGGAATTAGTTTGTTCGTGGTGTATCCAAATCCATTTGGTAAAAAAGTTTTGGTGAAATTTAATTCTGACGGACCGGACCAGGCAGTAATGAATATTATAAATAGTGAAGGAAAATTAATTACAACGCAAACAGATCCTATACAAAAAGGCGAGAACAAGCTTGCAATAAGGAATGTAGACAATCTGCCCGGAGGAATTTATTATCTTGAATTAATTACAAAAGGTAAAAAGATCAGAACTCAATTAATGAAACAACAATCACAATAAACAATAATTATCTATCAGTAAAGCTTTACAGAAATCTGTAAAGCTTTCTTATTTTTTAGCATTATGATATCTTTATCTTCGACGAAAAAGTACAGATGATAAAAAGCATATTCAAAAGAATTTTATTTATTTATTTTTTCTTTTTATTGTTTAGTTCTGTTTCTGCTCAATACCATGTAAGGTTTGTTGTAAGCCAACGGCCATCATTGCATACAACGGATACAATTTATGTTGCAGGCAGTTTTAATACATGGAATCCATTTGATAACAGGCGCAAAAGAAAGTGATAGCATGATCCGGGATATGAAAAAAATTGAAGCCGATATTAAAGCAATCTCTTCGTCAAAAATTTATGAAAGAACAGATGCAGATGCAAGACATAACGAAGCCGCGTGGAGAAAATATTTTCCGGAATTCTATAATTGGATAATAAACTAAAAAATAATTTAGTCTTTATATAAAATAACTGCACTGTATTTTTTCAACAGGATTTTTCCCGGTTCGATTTCTGCGCCTGTATCAATTCCCA
>DATCOF010000024.1:0-3645 GCA_036564845.1 Chitinophagaceae bacterium
TTTGCGTAATTGGCCAATGCTTTCTTCTATTTTTATTTGTTTTGGCGATGACATATAGTGATATATTATTTAGTCCAAAGATAGACAAAAAAATCCAATAAACAAATATTGGACTAATTATTTATTCACATTGGTATTATAAAGAACGTTTCCCATGTTAAACCAAAAATAACTAAATGAAAAATTATACTTTTGATTGGATCGAATTTAAGGGGAGCTTACAGAGGTGCCTGTGGCGGTTATACTTTATTTCTTGCACGCCTGTTAAAAAAAATTGGCTTTAAAGAAAAAATCGTTCAGCTAAAAGTAAATGAAAAATGGGGTGGGCATATTGCATTAGCTGTTGAAAATGGGAATAAACTATTATTAATAGAGCCATTATTTAATTATGCATTTAAGGATAGCTTAGGACATTTAAGCGATATTCATGATGTGGCGAAAAATTGGTATGCTTATTATTCAAAGCAACTTTTGCCCAACTATGACAAAACAAATGATTATCAATCGGGCTGGCGGTTTACCAATTGGGATAAATTTGGCTTTTTGTCCCGCTCAATTTATCAGGCAGGAGTTTTTATTTATGGAAAAGAAAAAATGGATAATTTTTCATTCCGTTATTGGGCTTTAGGCTTTAATAAGTATTATAGTATGTTTTCATTTTTTGGGTTTTTACTCTTTTCGTCAATTATAATTGTACCGATTCTCAAAAAAAGAAAACCAATCCCATATCTTTTTCAAAAAAAATACTTAGTTGGTTTGTATAAAAACTTAAATATACTATTGCAGACCTCTGGTTTTAAAGAACAGAAAAGGTAGAAAGAAAAAGAAAACTTAATTTATACAAGGAAGTTCGTAAGTATATTTTTATAAGGAAACGTTGTAGAGCACGAGGTATCGGTGAAAATATTTTTTTCTACTCCTAATTAACCTGGTAATTCTAATCTAATTTTTAATTTCCCCTCTCCAACCTTATCTTTGCGCCAAAATTAGGAATAGGTATATGGCAAAGAGCATAAAATCTATATTGGCAGCCGTTTTCAGCGTGTTTTCTGTACTTTTTTTTACTACAGCAATAGCGCAGGAAAAACATGAAACTGAAAAGACAGAAAAGAAGGCTTTTGATGCCAATGAAGTAATTTTTGGCCACGTATTAGATGCCCACGAATTTCACTTTTTATCTTATAAAGGAAGCGACGGACAACAGCATCATGCTACTATCCCTCTCCCGGTCATTTTATATTCCAAAGCAAAAGGTTTTGACGTTTTCATGTCATCAAAATTTGAGCATGGAGAACAAAATTATAAAGGCTACGATCTTTTAACTGACGAAGAAATTGCTGAGCTTACAAAAAAAGGAATTGATCCTAAAAAATATACAGCCGGGCAAATTGTTGCCATTAATGATGATGGCACAATTAATAACGATGTAAAAGTGTATGATGTTTCTCTTACAAGAAACGTAGTGCAAATGTTTTTAGCGCTTGCTTTGTTAGTTTGGGTTTTGTTGTACATGGCAAAAAAATACAGAAGTGGCCAGGGTATTACAACTGCTCCAAAAGGAATACAAAATGTAATGGAACCCATAATCACTTTTGTACGTGATGAAGTTGCAGTGCCAAACCTTGGGAAAAAATACAAAAAGTATTTTCCGTATTTGCTTACCGTTTTCTTTTTTATTTTAATAAATAATCTTGTTGGCCTCATCCCGGGCTCAGCCAATGTTACCGGCAATATTGCATTTACAATGGTACTTGCGGTTATATCTTTTATTGTGATAATGTTCAGCACTAATAAACATTATTGGGGTCACATAATATGGCCTCCGGGAATTCCATTGGGTGTAAAATTCATTTTGATTCCAGTGGAAATTTTAGGAATTTTTACAAAGCCTTTCGCATTAATGATACGTCTTTTTGCAAATATGATCGCAGGGCATATCATTATCATCAGTTTGATCTCCCTGATATTTATTTTCGGTTCATTAAGCACTGCAATTGGTTGGGGCTTTTCGCCGCTGTCAGTTGCGTTTGTAATATTTATTTATTTCATTGAATTGTTGATCGCATTTTTACAGGCATACATTTTTACCATTCTTACAGCGGTATTTATCGGTCAGGCCTTTGAAGGCGGTCATGATGATGTAGATCATCACGAAGATGCAATTATTGTTTAGTCTATTTTTAATTATATAAAACAAGTGTCATGAGTTTATTAACGGTTTTTTTAAGCACAACGCCATGGGCGAATGCAGGTGGTGCCATTGGTGCCGGACTTGGTGCAGTGGGCGCAGGTATTGGTATCGGCCAGATTGGTAAAGGCGCATTGGAAGCGATTGCCCGTCAGCCGGAAGCATCAAACGACATTCGTGCAAACATGATCCTTACTGCTGCATTAGTTGAGGGGGTTGCCCTTTTTGCGGTTATTGTAGGTATCCTGGCAATGTTTGTGTAAAACAATTTTACTGCACTCAAAGCACAGGGCGGAGAGTGTAGTATTTTTTTCTTTTTAACTTAGAATTAAAAACATAAAACTTTTTATATGCAGTTACTTACACCGGGCTTTGGTTTGATCATCTGGACACTGCTCGCCTTTCTTATTGTATTTTTTATTCTTAAAAAATTTGCATGGAAGCCTATTCTTGATTCAATGAACAAGCGTGAACAGGGCATTGCGGATTCTTTGGCAACAGCAGAGAAAATAAAAATTGAAATGTCTCAAATGAAAAGTGAGAACGAGGCATTGCTTGTAAAGGCCCGTGAAGAAAGAGCGCAAATGCTTAAAGAAGCAAAAGAAACAAAAGACAAAATTATCAACGAAGCAAAAGAGCAAGCAAAAGTTGAGACAAATAAAATTATTGCAGATGCACAATCAGTGATCAACCAACAAAAAATGGCTGCAATTACTGATCTTAAAAACCAGGTAGGAAAGCTTGTTATAGAAGTAAGTGAAAAAATATTACGCAGAGAATTAAGTGACAAGCAGGAGCAAGAAAAATATATTAAGCAGCTTGCAGAAAATGTAAAATTAAATTAACTCAAAAGCTAATAGCGCTTGCTAATAGCTCATAGCTTTAAGAAATGCAGAACCCACGTTTAGCCATACGATACGCAAAAAGTTTACTTGATCTTGCAAAAGAGAAAGGCCAACTTGAAGAAGTATTTATTGATATGAAGTTGCTTAATAACATTTGCAAAACCAGCCGTGAATTTGTCAATGTTCTTAAAAGCCCCATCATTAAAGAAGATAAAAAAAATAAGATAATTGAATCAGTAACACAAGAACGAATTAGTGTATTAACGGCTTCATTCATTAGACTATTGGGTGCTAAAAGCAGGGAGTCTAATCTTCCTGAAATCATATCCGCTTTTATTGAGCAATACAATGTGATAAAAGGAATTTATAAAGTAAAACTTACTACCGCTGTTGAAATAAGTGAAGAACTGAAAAACAATTTTATCAATAATATTAAGGCTTCGGAAGGAATTAAAAATATTGAGTTGGAAACATCGGTTGATGAAAGTCTTGTTGGCGGATTTGTTTTAGAGATGGAAGGAAAGAAGGCAGATGCAAGCATTCGCAGAGATCTGAACGATGTTCAAAAGCAATTTATGAACAACGATTATATTCAAAAGCTCAGGTAAATTT
>DATCOF010000025.1:0-6453 GCA_036564845.1 Chitinophagaceae bacterium
CAGATATGGATGGTTAGGAAAAAAGGATGTTGGAATCATGGAAAGCGAGGCTATTTTTTTTGTTATTCAACACGCTGATAGTGCCACACAGGAAAAATATCTTCCCTTAATCAGAAAGGCTGTAATGGATAAAAAAGAAAACCCTCACCATTTAACAATGCTTGAAGATAGAGTGAGTTTAAGGAAAAACAAATATCAAATTTATGGAACACAAGTTATTTATGATTTTCAAAATAAAAAACATTATTTATTGCCATTGATTGATCCGGAAAATGTTATAGAAAGGCGAAAGTCAATAGGGCTGGATTCAACTTCATTTCAATCTTATTTAACTAAATTTAATATTAAATGGGATGTTGAGACTTATAAAAAAGATTTACCTGAAGTACAAGAATTTCTTTTAAAGAGTAAATATCATTTAAGATAAATATTTATTTCTTTTGTTCAAAAGCTGCGGGATAGAACGTAAAGCCCGGTGAAGGTCTGCGATTAGGTCTGTGCCGGACTTGCAGTGATAGCCCGAACAAATGCTGCTGAAAGGTTAAATGATGAAAGCCCCAAAATTCTCTGTTCTCTCTTACCAAAATCCCAATTAAACCCTTACCTTTGCTGCCCGATTTAAAAAATTATTTATTAACTAAAACAAGGTAAATGCAGAATTACGAATTGATGGTGATTTTTACCCCAGTGCTTTCTGAAGAGGACTACCGTGCCGCTCAGAAAAAATTTGCTTCCCTCGTTAGCGATAACGGTGGTGAAGTTGTGCACGAAAAACCATGGGGACTAAAATCACTGGCCTATCCCATCCAGAAAAAAACCACAGGTTTATACTGGGTAATGGAATACAAAGCGCCATCCGACTTCAATGAGAAGCTGAAAACACAGCTTCTGCGTGACGAATCAGTCCTCCGTCACATATTCACTGCACTCGATAAATACGCCGTCGAGTACAATGCAAGAAAGAAAAGTGGTGTACATTCCGCAACTGAAAAAGCAGAGGTATAATCATGGCAAAACCAAACGAGATTAAGTATCTCACAGCAATAAAAGCAGAAAAGCGTCCAAAAAAATATTGCCGCTTTAAAAAAATGGGCATCCGCTATATTGATTATAAGGATGGTGATTTTTTGAAAAAGTTTCTGAATGAACAGGGAAAATTATTACCACGCCGTCTTACGGGTAACTCTTTAAAGTTTCAACGTAAGGTAGGTGATGCAGTAAAAAAAGCCCGCCAAATGGCAATATTGCCGTATGTAACTGATCTTTTAAAATAAGGAGGTAACTATGCAGGTAATATTAATACAGGATGTAAATAATTTAGGCGGTGCCAACGAATTGATTAATGTAAAAAACGGTTATGCCCGCAATTACTTAATCCCTTCCAAACTGGCCATAGAAGCCAGTCCATCTAACAGAAAGCAGTTAGAAGAGAAGCAAAAACAACTCACCAAAAAAGAAGATAAATTACTGGCAGAATTGAACAGCGTGATAAGCGTTTTACAATCTTCTCCATTAAAAATTGGTGCAAAAACAGGCACTACAAATAAGATCTTCGGTAGAGTGACCTCTGTTCAAATTGCACGTGCAATAAGAGATCAGAAAGGTTATGATATTGATCGACGCCGTATCACTATTGTTGATGATGTAAAAGAATTAGGAAGTTATAAAGCTAAGATCGATTTTGGTAAAGGCCAGGAAATTGATGTTGATTTTGAGGTTGTAGCAGAATAAATTATTACAATAAAATTTGTAAAGCCCTTCCAAATTTGGAAGGGCTTTTTTAATGTTAACAGATCAGTTTCAAAATAAAATATCTTTTTTCCCTTAATTGCGATAAATCTGTATATCTTTAATGTGCTTTAATGAATTAGTGTGTTTCTCTTTTGGCTGACGTTCCTTTCTAAGTTTCTTCAGTTCATTGTAGCCCCTAAGTCATTAATAGTTTTATTTAATTTAAAAAAGTTTTTACAATGAACATTTACGTAGGAAATCTCAGTTGGCAAATGACCGACGACGATTTAAGCAACTTATTTACACAGTATGGTACTGTTACAAGTGCAAAAATTTTAAAAGAAAAAAACACCGGAAGAAGCAAAGGTTTCGGTTTTGTTGAAATGGAAGACGAAGAAGCAGCTAAGGCAGCTATCGCAGCATTAAACGAAAGCGAAGTTCAGGGTCGCAAATTGATCGTTAACGAATCACAACCTCGTCCTGAAGGCGGTGGTAGTGGCGGCGGCTACAAGAAAAGTGGCGGCGGCGGTTACGGCAGTGGCGGCGGAAGAAGCAGCGGCGGCGGTTACGGCGGCAGCGGAAGAAGCAGCGGCGGCGGTTATGGCAGCGGTGGTGGTAGAAGCAGTGGCGGCGGAAGAAGCAGCAGCGGCGGCGGTGGATATAATAAAGATTATTAATTCTCACTCACATCATTGATATTTTAAGTCCTTTCCAAATTGGAAAGGACTTTTTTTATGTCTGAACCATGATTTGAGCGGATTAAAAAGATTATCAGGAAAAGGAAGATTAAAATTCTATAATCTTTTTAATCATTAAATCTACCCAAATCATGGTTCAGACATATATTTGCAAAAAAATTAAAGCATGGCTGAAAAAATTAAAGTAGCAAATCCAATAGTAGAATTAGATGGTGATGAAATGACAAGAATCATCTGGAAATTTATTAAAGAAAAATTGATACTTCCCTATGTAGAAGTTGATATAAAATATTTTGATCTTGGAATAGAATACCGCGATGAAACAAATGACCAGGTAACAATAGATGCAGCAAATGCGATCAAACAATATGGTGTAGGAATTAAGTGTGCAACAATAACTCCTGATGAAGCAAGAGTAAAAGAATTTAATCTTAAACAAATGTGGAAGAGCCCCAATGGTACTATCAGGAATATATTAGATGGCACTGTATTTCGTGAGCCCATTGTTATGCAAAATGTGCCTCGTTTAGTAACCAATTGGACAGCTCCAATTATTGTAGGACGCCATGCTTTTGGTGATCAATACAAGGCAACCGATACAGTTATAAAAGGCAAAGGAAAATTAACGATGACCTTTACTCCTGAAGATGGAGGCGAGCCTAAAATATTTGAAGTATATAATTTTAAAGGAGATGGTGTTGCATTAAGCATGTACAATACAGATGAAAGTATTATAGGGTTTGCAAGAAGTTGTTTTAATATGGCTCTCAGCAAAAAATGGCCATTATATCTTTCAACAAAAAATACGATCCTGAAAAAATATGATGGAAGATTCAAAGATATTTTTGAAGATATATATCAGCAGGAATTCAAAGCAAATTATGAGGCAGCAGGTATTACATATGAACATCGTTTAATTGATGATATGGTTGCAAGCGCTTTAAAATGGCACGGCAATTTTGTTTGGGCATGTAAAAATTATGATGGTGATGTGCAGAGTGATACTATTGCGCAGGGATTTGGCTCCTTAGGTTTAATGACCTCTGTTTTAATAACACCCGATGGAAAAACAATAGAAGCAGAAGCCGCCCATGGCACTGTAACCCGCCACTACAGGGAGCACCAGGCAGGCAACCCCACTTCAACAAATCCTATTGCATCAATTTTTGCATGGACAAGAGGTTTGGCATTTCGCGGCAAACTGGATAACAACCAACCCTTAATTGATTTTTGTGATGCGCTTGAAAAAGTTTGTATTGAAACGGTTGAAAGTGGAAAAATGACCAAAGATCTTGCAGTCACAGTTCATGGAAATAAAGTAACACATGGAGTTCATTATTTATATACAGAAGAATTTTTAGAAGCACTTAATGAAAACTTAATAAAGAAAATCCAGAAATAAATTTTACAGGAAGGAATATATTCTTCCCTTATTTCAAAAAAAACCGGATAACATCGTTTCTCTTCCGGAAAAATTTGTGCAGCAATGAAAGGAACGAGGCAAACATACTTTACATTTACAATCGCAATATATTTGAAAAATAAAAAAAATTATGTCGAGAATTTTGGTTGTAGATGATGATCTGGATATTTTAGTAGTAATGGAAATATTACTAACGATGAAAGGCTTCGAAGTAGAAGTAACTGCCAAATGGGAAAATACTTTTGAAAAAGTGGAAACATTTAAACCCGATCTGATCTTATTAGATGTTCTTATTTCAGGAAATGACGGCAGAACGATCTGCAAACAGTTAAAGTCGCAGGAAGAAACCAAATACATTCCTATCATAATGTTCTCCGCACATCCCAGTGCGGCGGCAACCATAGCCGATTACGGCGCTGATGATTTTATTGCAAAACCATTTGATGTAAACGACCTTCTTGCAAAAGTGAACAATCAATTAGCTATAAAAAAATGATAGCCACTATAAAAGCGGCTATCCAATATCTAATTTTTTAAAAATTAATTTTTATTATTATTCCCTCGTAACAGAGCTACCAGCAATAATAAAAACACAGCGCCACCAACTATCCAAACCCATGGTTGCGCATACCAGTTTCCTCCTTTATCCGTGTTAATATTTATATCAACTTTTTTATCCTGTGCAAATGCAATTGTTTGCAGAAGAGATAGCATAACAACTGCTATAAAACTTTTTAAACCAGCAGAAATTTTCTTTAAACTTTTCATACGTGTTTTGTTTATTGTGAAAAATGATGACTTTATTTCTGAACTTAAATATAAGAGAATTATATAAAAGCTTATCAATATTATTTATGTTTTACCAACAACCGAGCCAGAGAAAAAATTACAGACAGGACTTTGTGTATTGATTGTGCATGGCAAATTTTTTCCCACATTATTTATTACTATTTATTTTTGAATTATACTTTTTTGTGTTACCGTATATTTGTTCCATGTTATCTGTAAGCAAACGTGGCAAATTAATGCCGCCATCCCCAATAAGAAAATTAGTACCCTACGCCGAAGCGGCAAAAAAAAGAGGCATAAAAGTTTATCATTTAAACATTGGGCAGCCCGACATAGAAACACCTCCGCAGATACTTGATGCAGTAAGACATTCAGATTTTAAAGTGCTGGAATACAGTCATAGCGCAGGTAATGAGAGTTACAGAAAAAAATTGGCTGAGTACTATAATAGGGTTGCCATACATGTAGACATTAATCAGATCATTATTACTACCGGCGGAAGCGAAGCAATTTTATTTGGATTTATGAGCTGCCTAGATGCCGGAGATGAAGTAATAATTCCTGAACCTTTTTATGCAAATTATAATGGCTTTGCAGTAGCTGCTGATATAATTGTAAAACCTATAACTTCAAAAATTGAAACAGGTTTTTCTTTACCGCCAATGGAAGATTTTGAAAAAGCTATTACGCCAAAAACAAAAGCGATTGTTATTTGTAATCCAAATAATCCAACAGGTTATTTGTATAGCAAAAAAGAAATGGAAACGCTAAAAGAGATCGTCATAAAATATAATTTATTTTTATTTGCTGACGAAGCCTATCGCGAATTTTGTTACGATGGAGAACATTTCAGTGCCATGCATTTAAAGGGAGTTGACGATCATGTTGTATTAATGGACACCATCAGTAAAAGATACAGTGCCTGCGGAGGAAGAATTGGTGCGCTCGTAACAAAAAATAAAGACGTATTGCAATCAGTAATGAAATTTGCACAGGCAAGATTAAGCCCTCCGGGCTTTGGACAAATTTTAGGAGAAGCAGCAGTAGATCTTCCTGCAAATTATTTTGAGAAAACAAAAAAAGAATACCAGTTAAGAAGAGATACAATTGTAAAAAGACTAAATGCTATCCCCGGCGTTTTTTGCCCTAATCCCGGTGGCGCATTTTATGCAATGGCACGGTTACCGGTTGATGATTCAGATGTTTTCTGTCAATGGCTATTAGAAAGTTTTTCATACAATAATAAAACTGTAATGCTTGCTCCTGCAAGCGGATTTTACGGAACAACAGGTCTTGGAAAAGATGAAGTTCGGCTGGCCTATGTTCTTAACGTAGATGCAATTAATGCTGCCATGGATTGCCTGGAAAAAGCGTTAGAAGAATATCCCGGAAGAAAAAATATTTAGAAGCCTTTCTCTCTTGCCACTTTTATGCAATGCCTTATCTTTGCCGCCCAAATGTCGGGGTAGCTCAGCTGGTTAGAGCATCGGATTCATAACCCGAAGGTCGGCGGTTCAAGTCCGCTCCCCGATACTAAGCTCAAATCTTTTACTATTAAGGATTTGGGCTTTTTTTTATTTTCCTCTTTCATGTTATATAGGCTTACAGTTAACACTTATCGTTAACAATTAAATGAGCTTACATGATTTTGTTACCTGATGGTACCTACAGTTTGACAGCAGAGGGGCAATAAAAGTTTATGAGTTAATGGAAAGAGTTGTGGCTACTTTGGTAGATGCAGATAAGAAAGCAGGAAGTTATACTGTAGATTTTAAAGCAGGTAATTTAAGTAGTGGATCTCTATATTACCTG
>DATCOF010000026.1:0-4184 GCA_036564845.1 Chitinophagaceae bacterium
GAAAGTAAAAATTTAAGCCTCACCGTATCATCATTAGAACTTTTAAATAGTTCTAATTGCACACATCCTGAATTTGTGATGTTTATGGATGGCCAAATTGAACTTAATATTAAATATGATAAGGCAACACTTTATGATGAATTAATAGATGTTTGTCCCCTACTACAAAGGAAAATTTCAAAAATTATATTTAAAAAATGGATAGATAAATGGGCAGAAGCTCGTGGTTTTGAGGCTATTCATTCAGCCAGTAATGGGCAACATCTTGTTGTGTTCGTTGTAAAATGAAATTAAAAATATGCAATAATAAAGGGGTTTTATACACCCCTTTATTCTTTTTAGTAGGTAAAATGCGATAGTATTTATTGACTAAAATATCTTTTCAACTTCTTAATATGTTCTTTAGAAATTGTATCCTCAAAGGAGTTCATATAATGTTCTGTAATAGAAGCAGAACCATGACCCAAAGATTCTTGTATAAAACTTACACTGGCTCCTTCCTGTTTAAGTGCATTTGCAAAACTGTGCCTTGCCATACCTAATGTCACATTTTTATCGAAGCATAATTTTTTCGATATTCTTTTTAATGTGCAATTAATTGACCTATTTCTTGTGTGAACTTTTGAATTAACTTTTTCATCATCCATTCCTTTAGCAATAATTGGAAAGACATAATTATCTGGTGCAATATCTGGATTACCAAAAAAATTGATAACAGATTGCATTTCCTCTGTTACAATAACCTTAATAACTTTTATTCTATTTGTTGTATTCTTAGTTTTCTTCCTAGAGTAGTAAATAACATCATTTTTCCAATCTTTAAACTTCAAGTGTGCCATATCTTTTAAGTTCATTCCATTACCAAAATATGAGAATTTAAAGTAGCTAATAGCCCTTCTTTCAAAGTAGTTAGCTGGTTCATATCTCATAAGGTCTGCCATCATCTTTCTTGATAAAGACTTCTTTGCCTGGGTTACTTCAGGTATTACATACTTATACCTTCCAAACGGATACTCTTTATTTGTAATAAATTCTTCGGTTAATGCCATCTTAAATATAGCCCTGAGATTACGTGCATGTTTACCCACTGTTGAAATTTCAATTCCCCTTTCTTCCATCATTTTAACTTCCATATCTTTTAATTGTTTAATCGAGAAGAAATTAAAGGAGACATTTGATACTTTCAAATAGTTGTAATCGGTAATTACAACTACACAAATTTTCGTAACTAGGAATACACAAATTTTGGCAACAAGGAGTGCAGAGTTTTTCCTTTCCGGGGGATCCCCCGGAAAGGAAAAAACTTATTTTGTCGGAATACAAAACCGACAATTATGAACGCATACTTAACCAAATTGATGATGTATCACGAAATTCACAAATTAAACAGAGAGGGACTTTCTGTTTCACAGATATGCCGAACTCTCGTCTTGAACTGGCGTACCGTTAAAAACACGCTTTCAATGAATGAGAGGGAGTTTGACCAGTTTATGGAAAAGCAATCCTGTCGAAAGAAAAGCCTTATTGTTTTTGAGGCCTTCATCAAAGAACGGTTAACCCAATATCCTGATACTTCAGCGTCTCAGATGCATGACTGGTGCAAGGAACACTTTGCGGATTTTCCATTGGTATCAGCTAAAACGGTATTCAATTTTATAATATGGATCCGTCAGCATTACCAGATTGCCAAAACCAGTATTGCCCGGGAGTATGAAATGGTAGAAGAATTACCATATGGAAAGCAGGCTCAGGCAGACTTTGGCGAATACAACATGCGCGATAGCCTGGGAAAGAGGATCAAAGTCTTCTTTTTTACAATGATCTTATCACGTTCCAGGTTTAAATATGTCTGGTTCCTGGACCAACATTTTACCAGTGAGCTTGCCATTGAAGCTCATCAAAAAGCATTCGCGTTTTTTGGTGGCATGCCCGATGAAATTGTTTATGATCAGGATAAAGTTTTTTTAGTAAGTGAAAACAAAGGAGACCTGATTTTAACTTCCCGTTTCAGAGCCTATACCAGCCAAAGGCCTTTTAAACTTCACTTCTGCCGTAAATCTGACCCGCAAAGCAAGGGTAAAATCGAGCACGTCGTAAAATTCACTAAGCAGAATTTTCTCTATAACAGGCGCTTTCAGGATATGGAAACTTTAAACCAGGAAGCCCTGGCATGGCTGGGCCGTACAGCAAATGGAATGGTTCATGGAATCACAAAAAAAGCGCCCATGGATGAGTGGAAAATTGAAAAGCCATTTCTCATTCCTTGTTTGCAATACGCGACACCGCCGGTTAAACCGGAAACCCGCACCGTAAGAAAAGATAATACCATCTACTGGAAAAGCAATCTTTATTCAGTTCCCATGGGTACTTATAAGGGAAGAGGGAGCCAGGTTGCCATGAAATTAGAAGAAGGGTATATCGTTCTGTCAGACATGCAAAGCCTGGAAATCTGCCGGCATCTTGTAGCTGAAGGCACGGGTAAGAAGATTAAAAACAATAACCACTCAAGGGATAAATCCACCGCCATTAATACACTCATTGAAGAACTCAGCCTACTACTGGATAATCCCTTGCAGGGAAAACAATTTTTGAATGCCATCCGAAAGGAAAAGCCCAGATATGTCCGCGACCAGGTACTTGTCTTTAAAAAAATTGTTGAAAATACTGAAAAGACCATTGTTCAAAGGGCGTTGGATTATTGTTGCGACAACCAGGTATTAAGCGCCAATGACTTTAAAGCTGTGGCAGAGCAGTTTACAAGGGAATTTTCTTTTCACCAGCCAGGCTCCAAAATCGTATACGTGAACCCGTTAGGCAAATTACCGGCGGTAGCATTGACTGAACCTGCTACCAGCTCAATTGAAGATTACGAAACAATTTTAAAAATCAAACCTTAAATCATGGACAACAAACAACTCATCGGGCAGTATTGCCAGCAATTTAAAATGGGTGGAATCATCCACCGGATTGACCAATTGGTTACGGAAGCAGAAACCAATGCAACAGGATATCTGGAATATACAGCCAGGCTGCTGGGCATAGAAGCAAAACACCGGGAACAAAACGATATTAAAAAGCGTCTTAAGACCGCAAGATTGCCCCGTTCCTGCGATCTGAGTACCTACGATCACAGCTTTGATAATGGGCTAACGAAGGCACGATTAAATCAACTAAGGGAGTTAAACTGGCTGGATCAGATTTATAATATTATTCTGATGGGACCATCCGGTACAGGGAAAACCTTCCTCGCTGCTGGTCTTTGCAATGACGCTATCAGCAAGGGTTACAGCGCTTATTTTAGAACGATGGAAGAAATTATCAACATGCTTAAGATGAAAGATTTTACCCGGACGGCCAAGGCTGACTATAAAAGATTATTAAAAGCCAACCTGATCGTTATTGATGATATTATGCTTTTCCCTGTTGAAAAAACTAATGCCGTTACTCTATTTAATTTTATAAATAATCTTTATGAAAAAACTTCCTTTATTATCACCACCAACAAGAAACCTACAGAATGGGCCGCCATGCTCAATGACGAAGTCCTGGCAACTGCATTGCTTGATCGTTTATTATATCAATGCGAAGTTATAAATCTTACAGGAAAAAGCTTTAGAATGAAAAACAGAAAAACAATTTTTGATGAAGACAAAAACTAGTCTACTTTTAACCGGAATTGTGTACTCCTTGTTGCCAAAATCTCTGCATTCTTATTTACGAAAATCTCTGCAGTGTTAGTTGCCAGTTACAATAGTTCATGTAAACATTCTTTGTTGATGTATAACATTCTGCACTACCAAACTGACTATTACTTCTTAAGGAATCTATCTTTTTATCAAACCAATCAAAAATGTTTTCTGAATAAAAATTACAACCTTCACTTAGAATAAGATCAGTGTTATTTGAATTACTCACATAAGAACGGATTTTTTTTATATCATAAGTACTATTAACATTCAGGTATGAAGTTACAAGGCTCTCTACTTTAAGTATTCCTTTAAGCATATCTTTTAAGGCAGGTTTAATTTTTGAAGAATGCAGGCCTTCATATTCTATCTCTGTGAGATAAATACCTGTTTTTACATAATCATACTTCCTATTATGATAAATACGAATACAAACAGGATAGGTGTTACTTTTTGATTTATACCTAAGGTCTAGGCAACGGCTAATTTCAATTTTCA
>DATCOF010000027.1:0-5424 GCA_036564845.1 Chitinophagaceae bacterium
CTCTTTATTTTCTTCTTCTCTTTTTGCTTTACCAAGTTTATTAAATGCGCTTTTAAAAACGGGATCGGTAAAACTTTTATATTCTGCAGGAATTGTATTGTGGTATGCAAATATCAAATCAATCGCTGATCTTACTTTAGCAGCATCAGAAACTTTTGTAAGATAATTTGCAAAAAGACTGCTCAATAATATTTTGTCATCACCTGTAGGTTCAGTTTTATATTTAGCCAGGATAAAATCAAAATCTTCCTCTGTGCCTTTAACCATAAGGATTTGAGAAACTATAGTCGCTAATTTACCTCTTGCATCATTGCTGTATTTTTTTGCCAAAGCATAAGCGTTGGCGGGGTCTAACATTATCAATCCTTCCAATGCTGCACCTGAAACTGAATACGATGAATCGTCTAAAGCTTTTGTAAAAAGCGGTATATAATTTTTATCTTTTACTGAAGCTAATATTTCAATAACCCTGGCTTTTACTTTTTTGGAAGGATCGTTTTCTGCAAGCCTTTCAATTTTGGGAAGCACTTCTGATGTTATCAATTCATCTTTTGCTTCCAATAATTCTAAAGTGTATTCTCTAAGTCCATCAAATTTATCATCCAATCCTTCTGCAAGCTGTTTCATTTTATTTCTTGAGAAAGCATCCAGGGCTTCCTTTCTGTCTAAATAATTGCCGGCATATTTCCATTGTTCTATCCAGTTCTCAGCAGATTTTTTATCTGTTTTATCAACCAATAATATTTTATCTGCATCAACATTTATGTTTGTTGGCTTGGTAGAAACTGAAAAAGTAAACGTGTCTGTTTTATTTTGTATCCAAACATTGTAGCGTTTTTTATTGGCGCCATTGTACACATCTATTGCAATTGGCAAGCGAAATATTTTTCCGGTGTTTTGTGTTTGTTCAGTTATTACCGAAGCCTTGCCATCGGTATAACTGTAATTAATTTTTAATTGAGAATGTCCGCTTCCAAAATACCATTGATCCCAAAACCACTTTAGATTTTTTCCTGTCACTTCTTCAAATGCATGTTCCAACCCCTGTGCATCTGCAGTTTTAAATTTATATTCAGTAAGATATTTATTCAGTGATTTAAAGAAAGCACTGTCGCCAACATAATTTCGTAACATGCATAAAATCGAACCTCCTTTTTCATAACTAACATTATCAAACACATCTTCTTTATCAGCATAATAATATCGAACAAGATCTTTTCGTGCGTTGTCAGAATTAGCCAAATATTTCTGCCTGTGCTCTTCAAGATGTTCGTCAGCAAGGTCTTTACCATAGCGGTATTCATCCCACAAAGCTTCGCTGTAATCGGCAAAAGATTCACTAAGCGTTATGTTACTCCAGCTTTCCGGTGTTACAAGATCCCCGAACCATTGATGAAATAATTCATGACTAACATATTCTTCATATTTATTTCCATCAGTTAATTGCCTGGCATTTTGTTGTACAGCATCAGTATGTAATGTTGCCGAAGTATTTTCCATTGCACCGCTTACATAATCTCTTGCTGTTATCTGCGAATACTTTGGCCATTGATAAGGGATGCCTGTTATCTTTTCATAGAAGGCCATCATTGCAGGCGTTTCTCCAAATATTTTCCGGGCAACAGGAGCATACTCTTTTTCTACATAATAACTTACTTCTTTGCCTTTGTAACTATCTTTTATTATTGCATAATCGCCAACACCCATAAAAAACAAATAGGGCGCATGAGGAAGATCCATCTTCCAATAATCTGTTCTTGTGCCATCAGTGTTTTTCTTTTGACTAATGAGCAACCCATTGCTAAGCGTTACATATTTTGAAGGCACCGTCATGTAAATTTCTTCTGTAGTTTTTTGGTTTGGTTTGTCGATTGTTGGGAACCAAACGCTGTTTGCTTCTGTTTCTCCCTGTGTCCATATTTGCGTAGGTTTATTTTTATCTTCCCCTTTTGGATTAATAAAATACAATCCTTTTGCATCAGTTATGGCCTGGCTTCCTTTTGTTTTTAGTTCATTTGGTTTGGAAACATAATCAATATAAATAGTGTAATTTTCTCCCGGCTTATACATTTTATCAAGACCAATATTAAGCATCATACCATCGTACTTATAATGTAATGCAGATTTAGAATTTCCTTTAATTATATCAACTTTTTTTATTTCCATTCCCTTTGCATCAAGCGATAATGAATCGGTTGAAGATGAGTGCGGATGAAGCGTTACCCACTCTTTGCCATACATCCATTGCTTATCATAATCAAATTTTACATCCAGTTTTGTGTGTGATAATTCATTAATAATTGTGCCTGGCTTGCGGTAAATACTTTTCCAGGATTCATCATTTATTTGCGCTTTCATTAAATACGGTGAGACAATAAATGCAAGTAATAACAAAAATATTTTCATGTAATTTTTTTAGTGATGTAAAAGTAACTGGGCTAATGTTAAAACAAATCAATATTTAGAGGAGCGGTAGATATGTAATAGATATTAAATTAGATTTGTGTACTGTTTTAGGATGTATGAAGAATATTTTAACAAGTCTTATTTTTTGTTTTTGTTGTTTACTTGTGAATGCGCAACAGAGCCGTTTTATTTATTTACAAACAGAAAACAAACAACCCTTTTTTGTAAAGCTTGATAATAAAATTTTAAATTCTTATCCCCTGGGATATTTAATTATTCCCAGACTTGATGATGGACTTTACAGCCTTGTGATCGGATTTCCTGAAAGTAATTTTGAAGAGGGATTTAACTGCTCTATAAAAAATAAAGATCTTGGTTTTATAATAAAAAATGCAGGTGAAAAAAAGTGGCAGTTATTAAATGTACAAACACTTAATGTTATTATCCCCGGTGATGTTATAACAAAACCGGTTGATACTTACGAGAAGGAAACGGATCCTTTTTCAACCATGTTGGCAAACGTTGTTCACGACTCTACAATTTTACGTAAAGATGTAAATAAAGAAATTCTTGCAGAAAAAAGTAAAGACCCAAATCAAAAAGATTCAGCAAACAATGTAGTTGCAATCAGCGATGGTACTACTTCTAAGCAGGATAATACTTTGTTGAATGATTCCGCTAAAAAAGATATTTCAAAAGAAGTTACTTCTGTAGTGCCTGATAAGAAAGAGCAAAAAGATACGATCAAGACCATAGTTCCAAATACAGATGTTGCGATCACTAAACCGGATAATACTGTGATGCTTGATTCAAGCAAAAAAGATATTGCTAAAGAAATACTTCCGGGAAAATCAATCATTGATGTAAATAAAAATAAGGATACTGTGCAAAGCAACACGACGAGTAATGACGCAGCACTTATAAGATCAGTGATCAAAAGAAAATTAAAAAAGAGCAGTAAAGATGGAATAGAGATGATCTATGTTGATGATTATGGTAACACAAAAGATACCATCAGGATTTTTATACCTTCTGATAAAAAGAAACAGGATGATGAAGAAATAAAAACAACTGAACCGGTTGTTACCATTCCCGTTACACAGCCCGATAATAAGCAAAATGTAAATGATAAGCCTGACGATAAAATCTCTGTGCCTGAAAAAGAAATAATTAAGCCGACAGTAAAAGAACCGGTATTTATTAATTCACCGATGATAAATTCTGATTGTAAAAATTTTGCTTCGGATGAAGATTTTTTAAAGATCAGGAAAAAGATGGTAGCTGAAAATAATGATGATGATATGATCAAGGCTGCAAAAAAGATCTTCAAAACAAAATGTTTTACAACAGAGCAAATAAAAAATCTTAGCGTGTTGTTTTTAAAAGATGAAGGCAAGTATATGTTCTTTGATGCTGCATATCCTTTTGCTTCCGATTCCGATCTTTATTATTCTCTCGAAAAGCAATTATCTGATGCTTATTACATCACACGGTTTAAGGCTATGATCCGTAAATAATTGTTTATATGCCTCGATATTTTATAGAAGTTTCTTATAAAGGCACAAATTATTCAGGCTTTCAAATACAACAAAACGCAAACTCAATTCAATCCGAAGTAGCAAAAGCTTTAAAAATTTTTTTCAGAAAAGATTTTGAACTGACAGGGTCTTCCCGGACTGACGCAGGGGTTCATGCCTTGCAAAATTTTTTTCATTTTGATTTTGATAAGCAACTAAATTTTGAAAATGATTTTCAATACAATCTGAATGCATTGCTTCCAAGGGATATTGTAATCAAAAAAATATTCCCTGTAAAAGATAATGCTCACTGCAGATTTGATGCTGTGTCCAGAGAATACAAGTATTTTATTTTCCAGCAAAAGGATCCGTTTCTGCAGGAGACGGCTTTCTATTATCCATATAAAGTTGATCTTGATAAATTAAATGAAGCTGCCGGGGAAATAATAAAGTATGAAGATTTTACGTCCTTCTCTAAAAGAAATACACAGGTTAAAGATTTTATTTGTAAAATTTTAAAAAGTGAATGGTATGCTGAAGGAGATATGATTATCTATAATGTAGTAGCTAATCGTTTTTTAAGAGGGATGGTGAAAGCCTTAGTGGGTAGTATGCTTCGCGTAGGAACAAATAAAATTTCGCTAAATGATTTGTCAAAGATCATAGAAAATAAAGATTGCAATCAGGCGGATTTCTCGCCACCATCTCGTGGACTATTTTTAAATGCTGTAAACTATCACACCCGGTTTTTATAAATTTCATAGGTAGTTTGTTTATAAATTCTTAACAAAATAACTCTGAAAAACTTTAGGTTGTAAAGTTATCTTCCCTTATCTTTGCATCCGCTTTCAAAAAAAGCAAACAGTTCTTAATCAATAAAATAGAAGGCCTAAAAAAGATTTCTAAAAATAGTTTAGAAAAATTTGGTGGGGTAGATAAAGGCACTTACTTTTGCACTCCCAAATAAAAATGGGTGGTCAAAAAAGGCCAAAAGATCTTTGAAAGTTTGGAAGTAACAGCATAGAATTTTTAATTCTAACACAAGGTAATGTTAAGCGTAATTAATTAGAATTTGACGTTAATTTTCGAGAGAGAATTTACAAGTCAGATCAAATCTCATTTACAATGGAGAGTTTGATCCTGGCTCAGGATGAACGCTAGCGGCAGGCTTAATACATGCAAGTCGTGGGGCAGCAGGGGTAGCAATACCCGCTGGCGACCGGCAAACGGGTGCGGAACACGTACGCAACCTTCCTTTAACTGGAGAATAGCCCCTCGAAAGAGGGATTAATACTCCGTAACATATACATGTGGCATCACAAGTATATTATAGCTCCGGCGGTTAAAGATGGGCGTGCGCCTGATTAGATAGTTGGCGGGGTAACGGCCCACCAAGTCTGCGATCAGTAACTGGTGTGAGAGCACGACCAGTCACACGGGCACTGAGACACGGGCCCGACTCCTACGGGAGGCAGCAGTAAGGAATATTGGTCAATGGACG
>DATCOF010000028.1:0-4844 GCA_036564845.1 Chitinophagaceae bacterium
CATAAGTCATTAAATGACCTCAGTAAATTTATTGAAGAAGTCACTAATAAAACAACAACAGCTTCAGTCATTTCAACTTGCTCTTTCAGTTATATTTTTGAAGACATGTTTTGGACTAATTAATATTTCACATTTGTATAATTCCACATAGCCCCATTATAAATATTTAATTGAAGATTATTTTCTGATAGCCCGTTAAGCTCAGCCCCGTCCTGATAATTAATTTGAATGCTGCCACTAAAAAAATTGGTAGTACCGCTGAACTTATATACCCTGGCGATATTTGTGTTAGTTGCAGGCTGAGACAAGCTTGTATTCCTGTTTACACTTACATTGCTCAATGTAAAATCTGCCGATGGTGTAAGAATAATATTATCAGCAAAAAAAGGAGTGCCCTGTTTTATTGTGAGATCTGAGCCCGGGGACAGCGTTAATATTTGAGATTGTAAAAAGTTGGAAAAAAATAAAAATAAAATGCTGAAGGGTACTTTTCTAATCATAGGATATTTTAAAACTATCAGTTAATCGAAGTCACCATCAAACGTATGAAAACTTAATAAAGTATATAACCTCTAACTATTCTTTTAATCCTGTAATGTAACTGGAGCATTGCCGCGATACTAAAAATACATACTCAGCCTCTGTAGGTGTTCCCCTCTCAATCCTTCTGCCGTCGCTGGTGTTCCTAAAAAAGTGCCCACACGCATAAAGCCATACGCCGCCATTGTTGCGTGTTCGTGCGGCTGGTTTTTGCAGCTAAGCAATCACCAACAACCAGCAGGTAGTTTTGGATAAAAGATAAGTAAAACTTTATTACTTTAGATACATGCAATTTTAAAATGTGTCCATTATAACAACACATTACACACAATATTTTACAGCCACTATTTTGGAATGGAAACATCTTTTGAAACAGGATAAATATAAAGATGTAATAATGGATAGCCTCAAACACATGGTGAAAGAAAAATGGATAGAATTAAATGTTTTCTGTATCATGAGTAATCACATCCGGGCCCTTGGCGTAGCAGGACACTGTGTGAATTGATATTCTTCTACCGCCTGCTCGCAATTAGCAAATTAAGGTCAGTATATTTAAGATCAAAGCGCTGACTTAAATGAAAATTGGTGAGCGATCCTTTAAACAAATAAATGCCGCTGCGGATATTTATCTTGTGCCATACAAGGTTCTCAAAGCCGCCATCGTCGGCCATTTCAAGCATGAGCGGCATTAATACATTGCTGATAGATTGTGATGCTGTGCGTGCAAAACCGCTGGGAATATTGGGCACACAATAATGTATAACATCATATTTACGAAACACAGGTTTTTCATGCGTAGTAATTTCAGAAGTCTCAAAGCAGCCACCATGATCAATGCTTACATCAACTATTACAGTTCCCGGCCGCATCCTGCTCACCATGTGTTCTGTAACAACAACAGGCGTTCTTCCGCCGGATGAAGACAAGGCTCCCACGGCAACATCGCATGTTTTTAATTGCTTCGCTAAAATGGTTGGTTCAATAACCGATGTGTATAAACGCACACCAATGTTGTTCTGCAATCTTTTTAAACGGTAAATACTATTGTCGAATATTTTTACGCTGGCACCCATTGCCAGTGCAGTTCTTGCCGCATACTCGCCAACAATTCCTGCACCGATGATAATTACTTTTGTTGGCGGTATGCCGGAGATACCACCCACCAAAACTCCTTTACCATTATTTGCATTGCTTAAATATTGCCCGGCAATAAGCATCACGGCACTGCCTGCAATTTCACTCATGCTGCGTACAATGGGATTGTGACCGCTGTCGTCTTTTAAATTTTCAAAACTTAATGCAGTAATTTTTTTCTCCATCATCTTCTCCAAAATTTCCTGCTTCATCACAGCAAGATGAATGGGAGAAATAATAAATTGATTTGGTTTTAGCAACTCAACTTCCTGTTCACTCACGGGTGCGCTCTTCACCAAAATATCACATTCAAAAACTTCTTTTTTAGCATGAACAATTTTTGCGCCTGCCTCACTGTAATCATGATCAGAATAGCTGGCACCTTCGCCTGCCTTGCTTTCCATAATTACACGATGCCCGTTGTTAGTTAACACTGATACCGCATCAGGAGACAGTGCAACACGATTCTCCTGGAAAGAAGTTTCTTTTGGAATGCCAATGTATAATTCAACGCCTTTGGGCTTTACATCCAGCGTTTCTTCCATGGTTTCATAAGTAAAGGAAGGGGATACGAAAGGTTTTGATACTGCCATAGTAAATGATTACTATTGAAATTAAGAATTATAAATGACTTGCTATCATGGAAGTTTACACACCAGTTTTCTTTCGCTTTCACTAATGGGTTCAATAAACACATTCACCGTATCAGCAGGTAATATAGAAACTCTTTCAGGCCACTCAACAAAACACTTGTTGCCGCTGTAAATACATTCTTCAACGCCTGCATTAATGGCTTCCTCATTATCTTTTACGCGATAAAGATCAATGTGAAAAATGGTTTTATTGTTTGCAGTTGTATATTGATTAATGATAGAAAAAGTAGGGCTGGAAACATTTTCTTTCACACCAAGTTGTCGGCATACAGCCTTGATAAAAGTGGTTTTGCCTGCGCCAAGGTTTCCATGAAAAGCCACAACAGTTCTATCTTTTAAAAGATCAAGAAACTTCTTCGCAGCAATTTGAATGTCATCTAAACTAAAAATTAACTCCATGTTACAAAGATAAATTCCACTATTAGCAAATGAATTTTTTTTTACGATACTAACTTTGTATAAGTAAAAATGGTAATCCTATTAATCAAATAAATCTACTCAAATCGTGGTTCAGACAAAAGAAAAAGTTGAATGGAAAGTGGAAGGAATGACCTGTTCCAACTGTGCTTTAACTATTTCAAAATATCTTACAAAAGAAGGACTGAAAGATGTATCTGTAAATGTTATTGATGGTGATGTAAGTTTTATACCGGGAGAGAATGGTCCCGATAGCTATCGGGAAGAAAAAATAAAAAAAGGAATTGAAGGATTAGGGTATAAGGTAGTAACCTGTCAACCGGAAACAGGTAACCGGAAACAATTCTTAAAAACGCCTCTGCAAAAATTTTGGTTCTGTCTTCCCTTTACATTGGTGTTAATGTTACACATGTTGCCATGGCATATTCATTTTTTAATGAACCCTTGGATACAGTTTGGTTTATGCCTGCCGGTATTTGTTGTTGGCATGGAATATTTTGGAACAAGCGCTGTAAAAAGTATTCGCAATAGAGTGCCCAATATGAATGTGCTCATAGCTATAGGAGCCGCTTCAGCATTTGTTTACAGCCTTATTGCCATGCTGATGAATTTAGGCACAGAGCATTTGTATTTTGAATCTGCATCAACAATTATCACGCTTGTTTTTTTAGGTTTCTGGATGGAAGATGCTTCCATTGGTTCTACACAAAAGGCATTAAGGTCATTATCTGCCGAACAAAAAGTAATGGCTAATATGATCGCTTTTGATGATGAACACAAAGAACATATTTTTCCTGTAGAGAGTTCACAACTGCGTGTTGGCGATCTGGTTTTAATAAAGACAGGAGAGCATGTACCTTCTGATTGCAAAATTTTATGGGGAGAATGTAGTGTGAATGAATCTATTTTAACCGGTGAAAGTTTACCGCTGGAAAAGCATGCAAAAGATAATTTGATCGGTGGAAGTATTGTAGAAAATGGCACTGTGAAAGCACAGGTTATTGCTGTTGGAAAAGAAACTATACTCTCAAAAATTGTAAACCTTGCTAAACAGGCACAATCAGAAAAGCCACCGATACAACAGCTTGCTGATAAGATCAGTGCAATATTTGTACCTGCGGTTTTAATTATTTCTGCACTAACATTGGTTGGCAATTATTTTTTATTTCATGTTCCTTTTGATAAATCATTGATGAGAAGTATTGCCGTACTTGTGATTTCATGCCCATGTGCAATGGGGCTTGCGACTCCCGCTGCTATTGCTGTTGGCCTGGGAAGGGCAGCAAAGAATGGAATACTTTTTAAAGATGCAAAGAGCCTTGAACTATTTAAAAATATTAAGCAGATAGTTTTTGATAAAACAGGAACACTCACCACTGGAAAATTTGAGATTTCAAACCATGCCTACCGGCAGGCAGGTTATAAATTTGAAATTATTGGTGAAGAAGATTTTAAACGCATTTGTTATTCACTTGAAAAATTTTCAAATCATCCTATTGCAAAAACAATAACTGCTGAATGGAAAACTAAAGATGAAATAAAATGGAAAAAGATTGAAGAGATAAAAGGTTTTGGCATTAAAGCAATTGATAAAGATGATAACATCTATGTGATAGGTTCGTATAAGTTTGTTGAAAATATTTCGAGAGAAAAAGATCACAATATCTATCTCCTAAAAAATGATGAACTGCTTGGATGGATAGATGTAAAAGATGAGGTGAGAAGCGAAGCGAAAGAAGTTGTAAATTATTTCAGGTCAAAAGGAATAAAAACTATTTTATTAAGTGGTGACAATAATTTTAAGTGCGAACAAATTTCAAACGAATTAGGCATCGATGAATTTTATGCAGAGCAATCTCCTGAACAAAAACTTGAAATAATAAGCACGTTAAATTCAACCGCCCCCACTGCAATGATTGGCGATGGAATTAATGACGCTGCAGCGCTTGCAAAAGCAACCATAGGAATTTCTTTAAGCGATGCAACAGAAATTGCCCGGCAAAATTCGCAGGTAGTTTTAATGAACAGTGGATTAAAAAATTTACCATTAGCATTAGGACTTGGCCGGCATACATTCATTACAATAAAACAAAATCT
>DATCOF010000029.1:0-4084 GCA_036564845.1 Chitinophagaceae bacterium
ATCATAATCATCCTCGGAGAATTTTTTACATCGTAATTATTAAATTGATAATCTCCAAACACTTCCTGTATCTGCAAACCCTGGTAGGCAAACATCTCTGTAAAATCTCCTAACGAAAACTTGGCAACTTTTTCTGTGTACTCCAAAGACTCTTTTAAATTTTCATCCTCTACAACTATTTTTTTATAAAAATGCGTCTCATCAAACCACTTTGTTATGTAATAATTTACATCATCAATTTGCTTTTCACTTTTATGCACTAAATGGTCCTCGGCATAATGTACATTCAGGTAATCCATTACAAAAATTCCGCCCGGTTTTAAAGATTGTGCAATGGTTCGTATGGCATTATCATGCTCCCTTCTTGTTTTAAAATATCCGAAGCTGGTGAAAAAATTAAAAGCATAATCAAAATAATTTATTCTGAAAGGCAGCCTCATATCATGCACAAAAAACTCCAGGCTCTCTGATTCATTTTCCTTCGCTTCCGTGATGCTGTCTTCAGAAAGATCGATGCCTGTTACCATAAATCCCTTGCCTGCCAACAGGATAGAATGCCTTCCTTTTCCGCAGGCAACATCCAGCATTTCAGCGCCGGGCCTGGGTTTTAGATGGTCTATCAGTTTGTTTATAAAAGCCGCAGCTTCAGCTTCATCACGCTTAAAATAAAGTTGATGATAATAAGGAGAATTGAACCAGTCTTTAAACCACGTTGTTGCTGTCATGTTTCAAAAATACATTTATTCGAAGTTATCCAAATAGTCATTAAGTCAATAGTCATTTTACAACATAATAACTAAATGACTAATTGACTTAATGACCAATACTATTTTTCAATTAACTTTGGCGTTTTTAAAAACACGAAAAAGTGGCATTGATAAAAAGCATATCTGGCATACGCGGTACAATTGGAGGAAAGCCCGGAGAAAACCTTACACCTTTAGATATTGTAAAATTTACTGCTGCTTATGGTAGTTGGATAAATGAAAAGAACGGCAATAAAGAGCAGGCTTCCAAAAAAATTGTTATTGGCAGAGATGGACGAATAAGCGGCCCACTTGTTAACGGGCTTGTGGTAAGTACATTGGTCAATCTGGGTTTTGATGTAATTGATCTTGGCCTTAGCACAACGCCAACTGTAGAAATGGCCGTACAGGCTGAAGGTGCGGTGGGTGGCATTATTATCACTGCAAGCCATAATCCCAAAGAATGGAATGCCCTTAAACTCTTAAACGGTGATGGTGAATTTATAAATGCTGAGGAAGGCCTGGCTGTTTTACAATTGGCAGAAAAAAGCGATTTTGATTTTGTTACGATCGATAAATTGGGGACACATACAATTGATAATTCATATCAGAAAAAACATATTGATGCTGTGATAAACTATCCACTGGTAGATGTTGCAGCCATAAAAGGAGCAAAATTTACAATAGTTGTTGATGGCATTAACAGCACCGGTGCAATATTTATTCCTGCGTTGTTAAAGGCCCTGGAAGTAACTTATATTTTTACTTTAAACGAAGAGGTTAATGGGCAGTTTACTCATAATCCTGAACCACTGCCCGAACATTTATCAGATTTAAGCGGTGCTGTACAAAAGAATCGTGCCCATTTGGGAATTGCCGTGGATCCTGATGTTGACCGTGTTTGCTTTGTGTGCGAAGACGGCAGTATGTTTGGCGAAGAATATACTTTGGTGGCGGTTGCTGATTATGTATTAAGCAAAAGAAAAGGAAATACCGTTAGCAATATGTCTTCTACAAAAGCCTTAAAAGATGTTACTGAAAAACATGGCGGCAAATATTTTTCCTCAGCCGTAGGTGAGGTTAATGTAGTAAATAAAATGAAAGCGGTAAATGCAGTGATCGGTGGCGAAGGAAATGGAGGAATTATTGTTCCTGATTTTCATTATGGCCGGGATGCTTTGATAGGGATTGGATTATTTCTTACACATCTTGCTCATTCAAAAAAATCTGCCAAACAGTTAAGGCGCTCATACCCTGATTATTTTATCTCTAAAAATAAAATAGCATTAGAAAAAAATGTTGATGTAAAAGAAATTTTCAAAAAGATAAAAGAGAAATATAAGCACAATCCCATCAATACAGATGATGGATTGAAAATAGAATTTGATAATGATTGGGTTCACCTGAGAACCAGCAATACAGAGCCTATCATAAGAATTTATTCAGAAAGCAATTTTGAAACAACCGCTGAAAACATTGCCCGCAAATTAATGAGAGATATTAGCGAGGTAATGTAAAACCTAAGTCAGTGGGTCAATAAGTCAATGACAAATATAATGACCCGTATTTATTTTGATAACGCCGCCACAACTTCACTTGATGAAGAAGTGCTTGATGCAATGATGCCTTACCTCACTGAAGAATTTGGCAACCCTTCCTCCATTTATTCTTATGGCAGAGAAACAAGAATGGCAATTGAAAGTGCAAGAAAATCTGTTGCGAAAATTCTCAATGCACATCCTGCAGAAATATTTTTTACCAGCGGCGGAACTGAAAGCAGCAACACTGCAATAAATGCTGCGGTAAAGGATTTGGGCTGTAAAAATATCATCAGTTCTGCGATTGAACATCATGCAACGCTACACACAATAGAACATTTACAAAAGTCCGGTGAAGTACAACTTAGCTACGTAAAGCTTTTACCCAATGGCCATGTGGATCTTGATGATCTTGAAAACCTTTTATCAAACAGCAAAGAAAAATGTTTGGTAACGCTCATGCATGCAAATAATGAGATAGGAAATATTTTAGACATTGATGCTGTTGGAGACCTTTGTAAAAAATACAACGCAATTTTTCATTCAGATACAGTTCAAACGGTTGGGCATTTTCCATTCGACCTGAGAAATACACCGGTGCATTTTATTACCGGCGCTGCACATAAATTTCACGGACCAAAAGGTGTTGGCATTTTGTATATAAATGAAAATATTAAAATAAAACCTTTTGTGCATGGCGGCGGGCAGGAGCGCAATATGAGAGCAGGCACAGAAAATTTGTATGGCATTGTTGGTTTTGCAAAAGCCCTTGAACTTGCTACTGTAAATTATGAAACTGAAAGTGCAAAGATAAAAGCGCTGAAAAATTATATGATGGAGGAACTGAAAAAAAATATTCCGTCAGTAATTTTTAATGGAGATCCGTTGGGCAAAAGTTTGTACACAGTTTTAAGTGCAAGCTTTCCAAAGTCTGAAAGATCAGAGATGTTGCTTTTTAATCTTGACATACATAATATTTGTGTAAGTGGCGGAAGCGCCTGTACTTCAGGTGCTGATGCCGGAAGCCATGTAATACGCGCCATTAATGATGATACCAGCCATGTTACCGTGAGGTTCTCTTTCAGTAAATACAATACAGTGGAGGAAATAGATTGCGTGGTGAAAACTTTAAAGGAGTTGATTTAATATCAGGCATTTGGTTTTCAACCAACTTATTGACCATTGACTATTGACTATTTTTTTTAACCACCGAGGCCTCTTTTGTTTTTATAGAATTTTCTACAAGCTTATTTATTGTATCAATCTCCGGTTGTGTTAAGTATCGCCATTTGCCCGGCGCTATTCCTGATAAAGTAATATTCATAATGCGTGTGCGCACAAGTTTTGTTACATGATAATTTAATGCTTCACACATTCTTCTTATCTGGCGGTTCAAACCCTGCGTTAATATTATTTTGAAAACAAATTTGCTCTCCTGTTTTACAAAACATTTTTGTGTTACAGTGTCCAAAATTTTTATGCCGTTACTCATGCGCTGAATAAATTCCGGAGTAACAGGTTTATCAACCGTAACTATATATTCCTTTTCATGATTATTGCCTGCACGCAAAATTTTATTTACAATATCACCGTCGTTGGTTAAAAAGATCAATCCTTCAGAAGGCTTGTCCAGCCTGCCTATAGGGAATATTCGTTGGGGATGATGTAAATAATCAATGATATTGTATTTGTCTTTACGGTCTGTTGTGCTGCTAACACCGATGGGTTTATTAAATGCAATGTAAATGGGTTTTTCTTTTTGCTTTAAAAGCTTTCCATCAATTTTAATTACATCAGCAT
>DATCOF010000030.1:0-4120 GCA_036564845.1 Chitinophagaceae bacterium
CGATGGTTACGTAATCCGTGGCCGCTGTGCGCAGCCCGGTAGTTTGTTTTGTTTGCATGTTGAGTAATTTTGTTTTATGCAAAACAAAAGCACTCTTTGTTTAGAGAGTGCTGATCAAACTACCGTAGGTTTAGTACAACATTGGTATTGCTGCAAGTGGGGCTGGACGTTAAAACTTCGGCTGTTTGCATCGCTGAACATTGGTTCGGGCAGACGAATATCTATGGGCTTTTATTTGCTATCTTCATCTTTTAGTTTTTTAAATCGGCTGTGGTTGTGGGCTGACAGTTATAAAAGACCACCACATCGCCAAGCCCTGATCGTTGCCTGCTATACCGTAGCGTTGCTTACAATGACTATAAATTTATAGCGAACACTATTTTCGGTAAAATGCAACGCTTTATTGTACTTGAGTGTCAACTTATAAATGACTTATGACAAAAATTATTCTTCTTTCGCTTCTTTTAGTTGCATTGAATAGTTGTAAAAAAAGTGAACCAAGTGGCGTTATGATTAGTATAGAAAATAATACAAGCTTTACGCTTGACAGTGTGAAACTTGTTTATGACACGACTAATTACAATTTCGGTACAATACTTTCAGGTAGAGCCACTGTATACGTTTTCTTTAAATCAATGCCCGATGGTCCTGCAGCAACGGCTGATTCATCGAATAAAAAGATTTTAGCTGGACATTTCATTCCTCCCAATTCATATCCCACTCCAACTCTTGCAAACGGAAAATACACGTTAGAAATATTTCCTGACTCTACTTTATTTTATCGTTACGGAGCAAAGTTTATAAAAAATTAATTGCAATAATATTCAGTTTACAAATCTTGACATTGAAGAAGATTATTTTTCGACAACAAAATTTGGAATAGCTCTGGAGATATGTACAGCAGGCAACAAACAAGACTTCGTCGGGCACGCAGTGCCAACGATGAAGTCTCATGTTGTACGGAACCGGTGATTAAATAATTATGAACTATGGGGTTTGCGTTGGAAGAATTTGCGCTTATGGGTGGGTGTTATAATGCTTAACTTATTGTAAAGACTCTTTTAAATCATCAGGATCATCTGTTCTTCATCTTCCGGTTAATCATTATCTTTTTTTTTGTGCAAAATTTTTCAAAGTTGCCATATCTTTTTTATTGGGCGCATAGTTTTTCCATGCCGCATCAGCAGTGATTTTTTTAAACGATACATTCCAATATATTTTTTCGCCGTTGTTGGTGTTCAAAAAGGTTTTGTGAGTGGGGTGCACCAACAACAGTACTAAGCAACCTCACATTGGCGCAATGAGGCGTAGCTTGTAGCATAGCTTCTTGTGCATTCTCGAGAATTTAAAAGCACAAGTATCCAACCCACAAAACCAAAGCCTCATACTTGCGCTAAAAAAGGCCGTTAACTTCAGGAACATTATTCAATTTCAGTTCCTGCTGTTCGCTGCTACTCCGCCACAAAGCCTTTGCACAAAATCTTCATCATGTTTTTGATTTCTATTGAAAACCCGTAAGCAGAGTAATACTCCTAATTAGTTTTAAATGGGTTGCATAAAAATGTCTATTTTTACTAATAGAAAGCACCACTAATGACCAACAATTAATTGCTAACTTTTATGAGGACAATATTCTCAAGCTTATTTGTCATTTGTTTTTTATTCTCTCTTAATACATCTGCACAAAAAATAGTTAAATACTATGATAATGATTGGGCAGAAACCACATCCAACAAGGCTGTGTACTATGCTGAGTTTGTAAAAGAAGAAGGCGTTTATAAGTGCATATCATACTATTTAAACAGTAACATAATTCGGGGAAGATCAATCTTTCAGGATACAATAATGATTAACGCAATTGGTTTGCAAACACTCTATAACAAGAAAGGTAAAATTGAAGATTCAATATATTTTGAGGAAGGGAAAGCGAAAAATTTATATCACTATTATCCCAACGGAAAATTAGCAGTGCATTATTATTTTAGTGCTAATAAAAAAGATGCTGTTACCGAAGCCTTTGATGAAGAGGGTAATAAAATAAAAAATTACATTGTACTGAAAGATGCAGAATTTAAAGGCGGCGAAAAAGCCTGGCTGTCATATCTTAAAAAAAATACAGGCAAAAATCTTACAGGCAAAGATATTGCCAACGCAACAGTGCAGGTAGAATTTATTGTAGATGAAAGTGGGGGTATTAGTAAAGCTAAAATATTTAAGTCTTCAGGGATTAAGGAGATTGATCAGGATGCACTGAGAGTTATTTCTGAAAGCCCTGAATGGAACAGCGCAATAATGTATAATAATCCTGTAAAAGCCTACAGACTTCAACCATTCAACTATTCAATTGAAACAGAAAAAAAATCAAAATAATTTTATGCGATCATTAAAATATACTTTCCCGGTAATCATAATTTTTTTGTTTTTCTCCGGTTGTATGACGCCTGCAAAAATGGATGGATGGATCGAAGAACATGAAGGGGGCTTTGCAAAAAAACTTAAAACTTCCGATTATATTACCATAAAAAATCCTGACTTACCTCAATCTGATCTGGCGTCTGTTTCTAAAAAAGGAGATAGTAAATTTATTCCCGCATTACTCTATTGGAAAAGTGAGCGAACAATTGTTGCTGATTTAAACACATATATCCCGATAGGATTGATGAATGCAACAATTATTCAATACGCAAATACCAAAGGGCTTAAACAGAAGTTAAATGGAGAACACATCGAGCTCACATTGAATAAAGTTCCATCCGTATTTACTTTTACTGATAAGTATCAACTGTTTTTTTTCGTTGTTTTTTATGTGCAGGATCAGCAGTTTTTTATTACTCCTCAAAAGCAGGATATCGTTGTGTCTTATAGGATTTTAAAAGATAACACGGAGGTAAAAAATGGTACGGTTACAGTTGCGGATCCCGATAAAGCAGTAAGACTAAAATTCCTGCAGTCTTTGAAAAAGATGACATGGAATTACCTTGATGAATACGATAATAATGTTAGAGCTGCCAGTAAAGAAATTGTTGATAAACTTTTACTCCAATTGTAATCTTATTTTTTTCTCATCAAATATGTTCTTCTCATGTTGGCGCAAGAATGAGGCATGGGTTATTGCTTTGCTTCTTGTGCCGGATAAAAGAAGGCAAATATTTAGTACCAAAATTTTTAAATTTAGCAAAGCACAAGAACCCATCACACAAGGCAAACGCATCATTCTTGCGCTATCGTCGGCGACTGATAAATTTGGCAACCTCTTTTTCAGTCCATTCCTTTTGCAGGTAAAGTATGATATTGTTGAAAGTAAATTTAGCCTTGTCAGTCCATTGGATACTGGTTATTTCATCCATTTACTGTATTTTTTCATCACTTCAGTATGAGGAGTAAGCTTTCCTTCTTTCATTTCTGCAATGGATTCATCAATTGCCAATTGTTGTTCCTTACTAATTTCATCCCACCAGTCTTTTTGTTCTTCTGCAAAGTTTTTTACAACTGAAAGCACTGTTTTTTTTGACGGGGATTTAACAGGCTTAGGTATTCTGTAATTTCTTTATCAACAGATTTAGCGGCATTCATATTGAAATATTTTTGTAAACAAATTTAGTTTTTTATCTGCGCATCTGCAATTGATAATTTCTTTGAGTGTATTGTTGTTGGTAGCCGGTCAACAACAAATTTTCGACCCTGGCTACCAACAACTGTTAGATTAAATTTAACAACCATCAATTAAGCATCCCTCACAGTGTCATGTCCTACTACAGATTTTAATTATTAATCTTAAAAATTAAATTTTATGAAAAGTACATTGACACTTACAAAAGCAGAATTAATAGGATCAATTCTTATTGCAGCATGGGTGATCACATCCATATTTATTCCTCTTCCACCGGTAAATTCACTTGGATATTAATGTGAATTTTTATCAAAAGAATAGGCAGTTTAAAGTTAAAACTCTTGCCGTATTTTCGCTGCCATAATTGGATCGGAAATTCTTATAGATGTATCAGCTTAATGAAAACAAAAGAAATAATAAAACGCCTTGAAAAAGAAGGATGGATATTAATGCGGCAAAAAGGAAGTCATAAAGTTTTTAAACATCCTAATCAGGCTGACTTAATAACCT
>DATCOF010000031.1:0-7761 GCA_036564845.1 Chitinophagaceae bacterium
CTGGATGAATATAAATACCGATTTAATAAACGCAATATGCGCCAATGGATTTTTGATAATATCATAAACAGGATGATGCATAACATTCCTCATCCTTATCCAATATTAAAAACACTTTGCGCTTATTCTACCTAATTCTAATTATTTATTAATTTACAATGATGAAGAAAGACTTTTTACTTCTCTGTACAATTACGGCACTCTTTAGTTGTGGATCTTCACAAAAATCATTTGATGCAAAAGAGGATGCGCTATTTAATAAATGGCTGAAACATTCAAAATCACAATTGATACAAACATGGGGGCAGCCTGACAGCATTGGCACAGACGGCAAAGGCGGAGAAATTCTGATCTACAAAGAAAGAGTAGATTACAAAAGTGTGATGAACTCAAAATACACAGGCACACAATATTCTTTTCGCAAAGAAATGTTTGTAAATGCTGATAGCCTTATTTATTATTGGAAGGCATGGAGAAGAAAGTAGATAAGCAACGATCTTTCCTGAATTGAAAATTTTTACCAGCTATCCCCGATACGCATTCACCGATCATTAATATTAATTGTTTTAAACGCAAGCTATCGGAATATATCGTATTCCAATTTTTATTTTTTATTATAACATAATTTGTATCTTGTTATCGCCTTCTTTCTCCACACCATACTAACGCAATTGGTAACCACCTTTTACTGGCATTCTATTTTTTAACTACTAAAACAATTACACATGAGAAAATTTTTTGTAAGCATACCCGTTATGCTCGCCCTTTTATTAATTACCGTTCTAGCTATTTCACAAAAAAAATCTACTACTTCACAAAAGAAGCCCGTCCCAAAAACAATGACGTGGACCACCAATTCAAAAGCAGCCAAAGATCTTGCTGTAGAGGGTGCCTGGCATTTAATGAATGCAGAATTTCCGCAGGCTTACACTTCACTGATGGCGGCCGTAAAGCTTGATCCAAATTTTACTGTTGCATTGGCTTTTTTAAACAATCTAACTACAGGCAAAACACAAAAAGCGTATGCAAAACGTGCGCAAAAATCTGCAGCTAATAAAACATCCGGAGAAAAATTATTTGCAACCTTAGCAGATAATAAAAAAACACAGGATGAAAGAAGGGATATCTGGGCCAAACTTCACAAAATGTTTCCTGATGGAGCAATGATCGGAGATTTTTATGTACAAACGCGTGCTACTGCTGAAGAACGTTTTACCGCTGCGCAGGATTATATAAAAAAGTTTCCTAACCAGGCCGCAATGTATAACACCATAGCCTACTATTACGTGCAGGACAAAAAAGATAATACAATGGCCAAACAAAATTTCGAAAAATATATTTCTTTGTATCCTGAAGGAAGCAATCCTTATGATTCAATGGGAGAATTTTATCTTAATACCGGCGACACTGCAAATGCAAGAAAGTATTATAATATATCTCTTGAAAAATATCCTTTCAGCAACAGCTCAGTAAATGCAATACAGAAAATGGCTGATGATAAAAAGAAAGCTGAAATAAAATAATTTAATAAAGAAATTTTTTGTATCCCGGTTTGTGGTAACATAAACCGGGATTTTTATTTTATTCTCACCCCAACCATATTCTACACTTTTTACATCAATGTGTTATCCTAATTACTAAAATAAAATATTTATTAACCGACCAACAATTATAAAGATTTTGTAAATCTCAATTTATCCCAACGCCAATGCAGGGTATTGTTTAATTTACAAAACTTATAAATATCATCTATGAAAAAAATATTATCAGCAGTAATTTGTTTTATTTGTGTGCTTACCATACATGCACAGGACAATGTAAATCGTGAAGCCAAAGTGCCACTAACACAATGGGCAGTAAACAGTAATTATTCAAAAAGTGATAAAGGCCAACTCATAATAAATTTACCTGTGCAGGCTGCAATGGTATGCCTGGCAAACAAATCAGGTGATGCAAAAACTTTTGCATTACACAGCCATAATCCAAAAGAATTATTACCCGGAAGTTATGACATCACATTTTGGGGAATAAAAATTCCTTCAGTGGCTGTTGAAAAAGCAAAAGACACACGAATACTTGCAGGCGTTTTAAATTCAACTGTAAAAGGTTTGTGGGAAATATGGACTACTGATGGAGTAAAAATATTCAGTGCAGGCGGGCCAAAACAAGTTGCTCTTCCCGTAGGAAATTACATTATAAAAACACACGGAGCAGAAATAAAAACGACTATCACTGATGAAAAAATAAGCATCTTTAGTTTTACGGGGTATTAGGTGTTGCTAAAATGATGATCGGAATTCATTCTTATTAATAAAGCTTCTTCTGCAGCAGAATAAATAACCTTAGGCACTATTTTCGCTATGCATAACTAAAATTATTGTTATGGACAAAATAGAAAAAATGCACATTATGGATAAAATGATCCGTGAGTTAGAAGATATTACCAACAGCCAAACATCATTGCTAAAAAAAATTACACAACTGGAAGCTGAAAATATTAATCTTGGTAACAGCCTTCTTGATAAAAGGATACCTGACATTCATGGAAAAGTTGATGAAGCACTTACAGAAATAAAAGCAGTAGCAGATGAGTTCACAGAAGTAAGAGATAAATTTGTAAAAGATAATAAACTGGATGAGGTTTTACCCGAAGCAGATGTTTAAATAAATTGATATGGCATGTAAATTTAAAATACCATTTAGTGGCTCATTGCAGCAGTCGCTAAGTAAGGCCCGTGCCGCAGTTGAAGGACAGGGTGGAACATTTACTGGTGACGAAACTTCAGGAAGTTTTGAAGTAAGTGTTATGGGAACAATAAAAGGCTCCTACACAGTTATGGGAAATGAACTTGATATTTCTATCGACTCCAAACCCATGTTTGTTAGTTGTGGAATGATAGAAGGTTTTTTAAAAAGCAAATTAGGAGGTTGATGAAAGCAGGTGTCAGACACCTTTAAATATCATTCTATTAAATTGACATACGCCCTGTCTCCAAAATATTTATAGTTTTTAGATTCTCTTTTTGTTCCCATTAATATAGAATGTATAAAACCATTCCGTTCCACCTGAACAGTATGAAATATTTTTTTATCTGGATTTGTTTTGAAATAAAATTGTATCCTCTTGTCTGCCGATTTATAAACGATCAAACTATCATCTCTTGTTTTTGTAAAATGAAAAAATGAGGTGAGATCCTTCAACATTAAAAAACTTCGATACCATGTACCGCCTGTGTCAGAAACAAACCTTTTGCCGTTAAGCAAAGCAACACTGTCGTTGTAAGCAAACATATTAAGGCATGCGTTCTTATTATTCTGCAGCCATCTTGTTAGTATCGGCAAATAAGTGGCGTCATAACCATAATCACTATCCAAAAAAGTAATCCGCTCAACATAAGAAGGTATTTCTTTTACACCATCCATGTAACTAAAAATAAATCTTCCTCCCCCACTGTGACTGTTTAAATACAACACTTTTTGTTTTGAAGAAAAAAGCCCAAAGATAGTATCAGTAATATGCTGCACTTCGGCAATGTAGTTTTTATGTTTTGTTTTCCATGATGGCCAGCTTTTAAGATCATTTTCAAGATAGGCAACTACAATATTTTTTTTCTTCAACTCATTTCTTACAAAATTAGTTTGCGCTTTTACGTGCTGTATATCAAAATGCCAGTCGTCTCCTTCTTTTATTTTTTTACCCATTGTTTGTTCAGTTGTATTACCATTGGGCAAAGCGTATAAAACAATGATCGTTTTTTTTAAAGAAGAATAATTTGCGGGAATATCAAGGGTGATCTTTACATCATCATACATAACAAATTTCTGCTCTACATTCTGCCCCAAACAAGCTGATGAAAATATAACTGCTAATAATATTAATGTAATCAAAAGTTTATTTATGTATTGCATAATTTAAATTACTGCATAATTACTTGCTGCAAAAATTTAGGTGCGATACTTTATTACATTTGTAAAAAACTGCTGTATGCGCTTATTTGTTGGCATTCTTATAATAATTTCTATTTTCTCTTTTAAAAGCAACTCTAAAAAAAATGCAGATACCATTGTTTATAATGGCATCATATATACTGTAAATGAAAAATTTGATAAAGTCCAGGCCTTCGCAATTGCTAATGGAAAAATTATTGAGGTTGGCAGCACTGATGATATCTTAAAAAATTATTCTGCCAAAGAAATGATAGACGCAAAAGGTCAGGCAGTGTATCCCGGATTTATTGATGCACATGCACATTTTGTAGGCTATGCACAATCACTTTTCCAGGTAGATCTTTTTGGCAGCAGCAGTTGGGAAGAGATTCTTGAAAGAGTAAAAAAGTTTGCTGCACAACATCCAAACGAAGCATGGATAAGGGGAAGGGGCTGGGATCAAAATAAATTTCCCGGCAAATCTTTCCCTACAAATGAAAAATTAAATGAATTATTTCCCGGCAAACCGGTATTTCTTACAAGAGTGGATGGACATGCGGCAATTGCAAACCAAAAAGCATTTGATATAGCAGGTGTTAAGCCCGGCCAAACATTAGTTGGCGGAGAAGTTGAAACTAAAAATGGAAAACTTACAGGAATATTAATTGATAATGCAAAAGAATTAGTCGACTCAAAAATTCCTTCAGCAACAAAAGCCGATTATATTAAATGGTTAACTACAGCAGAAAATAATTGTTTTGCAGCAGGACTCACTACAATTACTGATTGCGGTTTGCATTACACGGAAGCAGAAGATATTGACAAATTACAACAGGAAGGAAAACTAAATATCCGTTTGTATGTAATGCTTAGTGATAACCCCGAAAATTTTTCCCGTTATTTAAAAAGAGGTCCCTACAAAACAGATAAAATGTTTATCAAAGGATTTAAATTCTATGCTGATGGCGCATTAGGTAGTCGTGGCGCATGTTTGCTGGAGCCTTATAGTGACAGGCCTAACTGGTATGGCTTTTTGTTAAGCAATAAAAATCATTACGACAGCATGGCGAAAATATTAACCAACACAGATTTTCAAATGTGTACACATGCCATTGGTGATTCAGGAAACCGTGAAATATTAAATGTTTATAACAGTGCATTAAAAGGTAAGAACGACAAACGCTGGAGAATAGAACATGCACAGGTGATAAATCAAAACGATTTTAATTTATTTGGAAGTGCAAGTATTGTGCCTTCCGTTCAGCCAACGCATGCAACAAGTGACATGTATTGGGCTTCGGAAAGATTGGGTACTCAAAGAGTGAAGGGCGCTTATGCTTATAAACAATTGTTGCAGCAAAACGGATGGATACCTTTAGGCACTGACTTTCCGGTGGAAGATATCAGCCCTTTCAAAACTTTTTTAGCCGCAGTGTTTCGGCAGGATGCAAAAGGTTTTCCTGCAAACGGATTTCAACCAGAGAATGCATTAACGAGAGAAGAAACAATTAAGGGCATGACCATCTGGGCAGCCAAAGCAGATTTTCTTGAGAAAGAAGTTGGCAGTATTGAAGCTGGTAAAAAAGCAGATTTTATTATTCTTGATAAAGACCTGATGAAGATTGCAGAAAAAGATATTCTAAAAACAAAAGTTGTAATGACTTTTGTTGGCGGCAAAAAAGTGTATGGGAAATAAATATCTGAACCACGATTTGGGTAGATTTATTGGATTAGATAGATTTAGTATCTTTTCTTATAATCAATTAATATAGGCAAATCATCATTTAAAATTTTTCACGTTAATCATTTAATCTCCCCAAATCATGGTTCAGAACTTTCCTAATAATCTTTTTAATCTACCTAAATCATGGTTCAGACAAAACTTCTAAATAACTAAAAATGAAAAAACTTTCCTTTTTCTTTTTCTCTTTTTTAATTATAAACATCAGCCTTGCACAAAAAGGCAATGACCTTATCAAAGTAACTGATATGCTGCAAATTAAAACTGCAGCATCAGTAACGTTATCAAGCGATGGCAGCAAAGCCGCATTCACAGTAACTTCCATAGAGCCCGATGATACAAAAATTGATTACAGGTATGTATCACAGGTGTACATGATAAATACAGATGGCTCATCATTAAAGCAATTAACATCTGCAAAAGACGGTTCATCACAACCTGCATGGAGCCCTGATGGAAAGCAACTGGCGTTTGTAAGAGCGATTGATGCTAAACCGCAAATTTTTATTTTACCAATGGATGGTGGCGAAGCCAAACAACTTACACACAACAAGTATAGTGCATCAAATCCTAAATGGAGCAATGATGGAAAACAAATACTTTTTGCGTCAGGAATTTCTTTGACAGATCTTTTAAAAGATTCGGTTCTTAATCCTTCGCATGCAATTCCTCTTTGGTCTCTTGAGAAACCGGGCTTTTCTAAAAATGAGAATTTAAAAATTACTTCTGCAAAACCAAATCCTGATGGAAACATGGAAGAAGTAAGAGCTTACCTGACAAAAGATGAAGTAGATAAAAAAGCGAAGGTGCTTAATAAATTAAATTTCCAGGATGAAATGAATGTATCATCAGAAACAAATTTTACGCAATATTTTATTACGGATGTAAAAGATAGTGCTAAGCCAAAATTGATAACGAAAGGTTTTTACAGATTAAATAATGTTGATTTTACACCCGATGGAAAAAAATTAATTATCTCCGGTTATGTTGATTCTATACAAAGCCCTGACCGTGCTTTGGAAAATCAAATACTGATTGCAAACGCAGATGGCAGCAATATTAAATTGTTGCTGGGCAAACCAAACATGAATTATAACAGTGCAAAATTATCGCCATCGGGCAAGCAGCTTGCGTTTGTATATGGCACAACAAGTTTTGTTGAAGTTCCACAGCTTGCTATCATGAATATGAACAGCGCTTCAAAAGATATTATCACAATTCCGTTTGACAGGAACACGAATAATATTACGTGGAGCAATGATGAAAAGTATATTTATTTTTCGGCGCAAAGTAATGGCGGGCAACCATTGTACAGGGTTAACATGGATACAAAAATGGTGGAAGAACTTTCAGATTATTCTTCCGGTATTTTAAGTTTTGATATTGCTAATAACAAAATTGTATTTACAAAAACACAGGTTAGCGACCCTTCTGAATTATACATTGCTGATGCATCAATGAAAAATGCAAGGCTTGTAAGCAACTTTAATAATTGGGTTAAAGAAAAAAAATTATCAATGCCCGACAAGAAAACTTTTATCAATGATAAAGGGATGACGGTAGAATATTGGGTTATGAAACCAACAAATTATTCAGCAGGCAAAAAATATCCTTTGTTATTAAATATTCATGGCGGGCCATCGGCAATGTGGGGATCGGGAGAAGCAAGCATGTGGCATGAGTTTCAATTTTTTTGCAGCAAAGGTTATGGCGTTGTGTATTGCAACCCGAGAGGCTCGGGCGGCTATGGGAAAGACTTTCTTCGTGGTAATGTAATGGATTGGGGAACAGGGCCAACAAAAGATGTATTAACCGCATTGGATAAAACTGTTGCGGAAGGCTGGGCAGATACTTCTAAACTTGTGGTGACTGGTGGCTCTTATGCAGGCTATCTTGTAGCATGGATAGTTGGGCACGATCATCGTTTTAAAGCAGCCTGTTCACAACGCGGTGTGTATGATCTTGCAACTTTTTTTGGAGAAGGAAATGCATGGAGATTAGTACCAAATTATTTTGGCGGCTATCCGTGGGAGCCAGAAGTGAATGCAACATTGGTAAGAGAATCACCGATAACTTATGTAAAAAATATTACT
>DATCOF010000032.1:0-3395 GCA_036564845.1 Chitinophagaceae bacterium
TAATAGTGATCAGAATTTTATTCTTGAGTAGTTTTAATGAACTTTAGTTTAAAGTTTTTAATGGGCTTTAGCCTACACTCAAATGACTTTCAGTCAATGCCTTCAACCTATGGGTTTTTAACCCATAGTATTTTGAGTTAATTGTGTTAATTGAAAATTGAACTAAAGAAACCCATTCCCCGGATCTGTATTTAAATCAGAGCCAGGGTTTACTTATTGAAGTCCTTGAAATTTGGGTAATAATGTGATCTTTGATTACAAGAGAAGAACATGTAGTTATAGTATGACCGGACTGCAACCAACAATAGTTGGCAGAAAACATTTTGATGGAAATGTATTTTAATGCTTGTCATATTTTTTTTACACGATATTTAAATCGTAATTCTACTTATTCAGCCAGGATTAAAGCAGCCTCTTAAATAAATTATTTATTTTCTGCTCCGGCCATTTTTGAAAATATCATTTCCCAATTTTTTGTTTTTCTTTCTATCACAGGCAAATCTGCGATATTATTTTTTTTGTGTTCAAAAAAAGGTAATGCCACAGCATCTCTTCCATCTTTAAACTCAAATTGCAAATGAATAGTTTTAAGAAATTCTTCCAATCTTTTTTTTCTTAGTTCGTCTGGCTTTATGCTATCGTAAACTGTTTTCATTGAGATGGATTTTACTTTATCCAGCTCAATTATGTAGGAAGAATTTGACCCATTATTTTCTTCAACTACTAATACTTTTCGTTTAATTCCATCAACGCCAAATATTTTCTCATCCAGCAGTTCATGGCTTGAAAAGGATAGATTAAACATAGATCCCAGTTTGCTAAGCAAGGAATACTTTATCTTATTAAATTTTGAATTTCTGTTTCTCATAATAAAAAGTAATGAATAGTTTTGCAATTGCATAGCATCTTATTTCAGTTTTCAAAACTATACCCTAACTATTAATTTGACATTAAAGGAACATTAGAATGTGATTAGAAAAGAATTTGAAAGATTAGACTACTGCCGCATCTATTCGGTGAAATAATAGTTTCTAAATGATCCTGAAAAATAAAAAAGAGAACCTTACCGCAGTCTTTAATTGGCTTTAGGTTCAACCGTTCTATTTAGAAATTAAAGTATTTAAATATGCCGATGTAACAGGATTATCTGTCACTTCCTGCATCCCTTCATCATGCAATAATTTTTCAGCAATATTTTTCATGGCATTGATAGAGGTTTTTAAAAACCCCGGGCCAAGGCTTAATCTTGCCACACCAATTATTTTCAGCGTTTCAAAATCGGGTATCCCGGGAAGCAATAAAACATTTACCGGTAAACCGACTTCTTTAATAATGATTTCTATTTGTTCCTTTTTCTTTAGTGAGATGGGATAGAAACAATCCGCTCCTGAATTTTTATAAGCTTTTCCCCTGCGTATGGTTTCCGATAATTTTTCTTCATCCGATAAATCATTTGCCATGAGATGTACATCAGTACGGGCATTGATAAAAAGAGGAACTCCCATTTCCGACGCAGTATTTCTAATCAGGCTAAGCTTTTCACATTGCGCTTCAATTGAAATAATTGTTTTATCATCCTTGTTAGTATCTTCAAAATTAATTCCTGCTATTCCCGCATCAAGGAGCATTTTAATGTTTTCTTTTAGCTCAGTATTATTTGTTGCATAGCCACTTTCAATATCAGCGGTTACAGGAATGGTTACACTATTTATTATTTTTCGCAGGATGTGCAACAGCTCTTTAAATGGAATTTTTTCTCCATCCGGATATCCATTACTAAAAGCGATGGAGGCGCTTGCTGTAGCCACAGCGGCATAACCCAAACTTTCCAAAAGTATAGCCCCTAAAGGATCCCAGATGTTTGGAAGCACCAATAATTTACCATTATGATGAAGCGTGTTCAATAAATTTCCTTTCTCAGGTTGTATATTATTTTGTTTTGTCATTTTAATTTTTTTTAATTTTCAAAAAATTTGTGCATTTACTGTGAGGAGAGAATGTAATAATTGAAGACTCTTGAAACCATACGATTCATTTCTTCAACACTGCATATTTAGTAATCAATGTTCCCTGTTCATTTACTTTTTCGCAGTGAATCAAATGTAAATTGATATCCAGATTTACCTCTGTTGCAAAATTACCTCCTGTTCCAAATATTTTAGGTTCGATCGTTAACCATACTTCATCAATTAATTGTTCTTTTAAAAATGAAGTGGCAATATGCGGTCCTCCAACTACCAGTATTTGCTTATGCCCCTTGCTTATAAAGCGGGCTATTAACTCAACAGGTGATTCGTTTGTAAATTCAATCTGTCCTGTAATTTCCAAACTTTTATATTTATCAGGATGCCCTGTCATAATAATAAGCTGATGATCTGCTGAAGGTTTAAATGTGTCAGCATTAAATGTGTTACTCCCCATAATAATAAGCCGCGATTCATTCAAAACCTTTTTATAATAATCCTGGTCCTGGTGAGATGACCACGAGCTGACGTTCGGTTCACCCCATTTTGTTATCTTACCATCAAGTGTTGATACAAATATGAGTATCGTTTTCATTTTATGTTTTTAATCAGCTTTCTATTTTTTTTGAAAGTGCACTGGCTTTATGTACAGCAACATGTTCTGTTTTATCGCTCTTGATTTCATATTGCGGATCTTCTTTGCTGGCATGATGTGTATAACCTTTGTAATCAAAATCTCTTTTGTGTATTTTCACTATCGTACCCGACACATGACCAGCTTCTGAGTTCCAGGTTACATGCTCACCGATCTTAAATTTTTGGCTCAAGGTTGTAATTTTTAATTATTGAAATACAGCAATTAATCTGCCTTACCTTGTTGTTTTCCCCCACTGACTGCTAACTGTATTCTTTTTTTTAATTCAGGAACAGTTTCTTCCATAAACCATGGATTTATCTTCACCCAGTTTTGATTTCGGGGAGAAGGATGTGGCAGTGGAAAATAGATTGGCAAATATTCCTGGTAATTTCTCACTGTTTCTGTAAGGCTTCCTTTGAAACTTTTTTTTAAATAATAGCGCTGCGCATATTGTCCTATTAATAAAATAAGCGGTTTACTTTTAAAATTTTTAAAAACTTGCGGATGCCATAAAGGAGCACATTCAAGCCGTGGCGGAAGATCGCCTGACATTGCTTTTCCGGGATAACAAAACCCCATTGGCACAATTGAAATGCAGGCAGGGTTATAAAATATCTCATCGCTTACATTCATCCATGACTTTAATTTTTTACCACTTGCATCGTTCCATGGAATTCCTGTTTCATGCACACGCCTGCTGGGGGCCTGGCTTATAATAACAATTTTAGAAAATTCATTTAATTGGATAACAGGTCTTGTACCTAACGGTAAATGTTCTTTACAAACTTCACATC
>DATCOF010000033.1:0-3949 GCA_036564845.1 Chitinophagaceae bacterium
ATTTTAGTTCAAATTCGTCTACCTTGCCTTGGGCAGAAAAAACAGGTAACCTAACCTTGAAGCCTGACTCGGTTGTTCATTCAATTATTTATGATGAACAAAAAGGCAAAGCGAGCGGGGTTCGTGTGATTGATGCCCTTACCAAAAAAGAAACTGAATACTTTGCTAAGATCATTTTTGTAAATGCAGCTTGTCTAAACAGCAATCTTATATTACTCAATTCAACTTCTTCACGTTTTCCCTATGGGTTAGGAAACGATCATGATATTTTGGGAAGATATATTGCATTCCAGAATTACAGAGGCTCTTTAAGTGCAACGATTGCTGGTTTTGAAGATGATTATTATTATGGCCGAAGACCAGTTTCCCCTTTAATGCCTAGCTTTAGAAATGTATACAAACAGGAAACAGATTTTCTTCGTGGTTATCTTGTTTTTTGGGGTGCTTATCGCAAAACCGGTAAGGAAACAAATGAAACAATTGGTGCCCGATATAAAGAAGCGCTCAGTGAAGCAGGAAATTGGGAAGTATATATGAGTATGCAGGGAGAAGTAATTCCAAAACATGACAACCGTGTATTTTTGAGTAAAGACCTGAAAGATGAATGGGGTATTCCACAGTTAATAACGTCCGTCTCGTATGATGATAATGATGAAAAAATGGTGAAAGATTTTTTAGAGCAAGGGGTTGAAATGCTTCAAAAAGCTGGATGCCAAAACATTATTCCAAACGACAGCAAACAAGCACCTGGACTTGATATTCATGAAATGGGAGGCGCAAGAATGGGAAAGGATCCGAAAACATCAATTCTTAATAAATGGAACCAGGTACATAGCTGTAAAAATGTTTTTGTAACAGATGGATCTTGTATGACCTCAGTTGGCAATCAAAATCCTTCATTAACTTTTATGGCACTTACGGCGCGGGCTGCAAATTATGCTATTGAGGAACTAAAGAAAGGGAATATTTAAAGGTATTGATCAATATAGGTATGAATTAAATTCGATACATTTCTTTAAGTAAGATTTATTCTTATTCTAAGTTTTATTCTAAAAAATTTTTATAAAAACATACTTTATGCCAGGTGATTCTTCAAAAATAAATATTAACTCGGGGGGTGTTGCCAAAAACACTTTCGATGCTATTGTAATTGGTTCAGGTATTAGTGGAGGCTGGGCTGCCAAAGAATTATGTGATCATGGGTTAAAGACCTTAGTGCTGGAAAGAGGAAAAGACGTAGTCCATATAAAAGATTATCCAACTGCTACGAAAAATCCATGGGATTTTCCACATCGTGGCGAATTGCCCTTGTCAATTGCAAAAGAAAATCCAATTGTTGGAAGGTGTTATGCTTTTAGTGAAGCAACTCAACATTTTTTTGTTAAAGATAATGACCATCCATACATACAGGAAAAACCTTTTGATTGGATTCGCGGTTACCAGGTTGGTGGCAAATCACTATTATGGGCAAGGCAAACACAACGTTGGAGTAAATATGATTTTGAAGGACCGGCACGCGATGGCTATTCAGTAGATTGGCCGATCCGATATGAAGATATTGCACCTTGGTATTCGCATGTAGAAAAATTTGCAGGTATCAGTGGTAATAAAGATGGATATGATACCCTTCCTGATGGAGAGTTTCTTCCTCCATGGGAAATGAATTGTGTTGAAGAAGATATTCAGAAAAAGATAATGGCTAATTATAAAAACCGTTATGTAGTGCAAGGCCGTTGTGCGCACCTTACCAAGCCTAATCAAATTCATATAGATCAGGGCCGCACACAATGCCAGGCAAGAAGTTTATGCGAACGTGGTTGTCCTTATGGGGGTTATTTTAGTTCTAATGCCTCTACTATTCCTTGGGCAAAAAGATCGGGCAATCTAACATTGCGCCCGGATTCTGTTGTAGATTCTATTATTTACGATGACAAGAAAAATAAAGCGGTCGGTGTCAGGGTAATTGATGCACATACAAAACAAACAACAGCGTATTTTGCTAAGATCATTTTTGTGAATGCGGCCTGCTTTAATTCAAATCTTATTCTTTTAAATTCAACGTCAAACCGTTTTCCAAATGGTTTTGGAAATGATAACGGGCTATTAGGAAAGTATGTAGCTTTTCATAATTATCGTGGTAGCGTATCCGGCTCATATGACGGTCCGGAAGATAAATATTATTATGGCCGAAGACCGACACAACCAATGATGCCAAACTTTAGAAATGTTCATAAACAAGAAATGGATTTTCTCCGTGGTTATATGAGTTTTTATGGTGCAAGCCGCGGAAGAACCTTTGGGGATGGACAAGAACAAATTGGGGGTGATTATAAAGATTCACTTACTGAAGCAGGTGATTGGCATGTTTCAATGATGATGCAGGGCGAAACTATTCCTAAAGCAACCAATCATGTTACTTTAAGTAAAGATAAAAAAGACCAATGGGGTATTCCCCAACTTGTTTTCTCTGTAGATTACGATGACAATGATGAAAGATTATTCAAAGATTTTTTGAGCCAGGCATCGGAAATGCTGGACAAAGCAGGAGTTAAAAATATTAAGCAGCATGACAGCAAGCAAGCGCCTGGACTTGATATTCATGAAATGGGAGGTGTTCGGATGGGTAAAGATCCAAAGACGTCTCTGTTAAACTCCTGGAACCAGTTTCATAATTGTAAAAATGTATTTGTGACAGATGGCGCTTGTATGACATCAACCAGTACACAAAATCCATCGCTCACTTTTATGGCTTTAACAGCACGTGCTGCTAATCATGCAGCAGAAGAATTAAAGAAGGGAAATATTTAAGATAAAAATAATTTTCTTAATCTTAAAAAAAATGCAGGCAAACAAACTTTATTTCGATAAAATATTGAAAATATAAATAATAAAATTTAAACTATCATGAATAGAAGAGAAGCTTTATCTTCAGTTGCCTTATTGTTAGGAGGAACTATAATTGGCGCGGATGTTTTTCTTTCAGGTTGTAAAACCACTACAAAAAAGGAAAAAGAAGGACTTTTTTCAAAAGGTGATGTTGCATTTTTAGATGAAGTAGGTGATACTATTTTACCTGCTACTGCTTCTTCTCCGGGTGCCAAAGAAGCAAAGATCGGGCAGTTTATGAAAACGATCGTAACCGATTGCTACAATGAAAATGATCAAAACATTTTCACCTCCGGTATTAAAAAGCTGAACCAGGCAAGTAAGAAAAAATTTGATCAGGATTTTGTGAATTTAACAGCCGGGCAAAAGCATGAGCTACTTGTATCGCTGGATAAAGAGGCAAAAGATTACCAGGATGCAATTAGTAAACGTAATAGCGCGCTTACTGCAGCCCAAAAACAGGAACGTAAACTAAAAGCCAATAAAGATGCTGATGATTCACCACATTATTTTACAATGATGAAACAGTTAACACTATGGGGCTATTTTACTTCAGAGCCCGGGGCTACAAAAGCTTTACGGTATGTGGCGGTTCCGGGGCGGTATCAAGGTTGTATTCCTTACAAAAAGGGAGATAAAGCCTGGGCAACCTAAAAATAAAAATTTTGATTTTGTAAAGTCGTTTTAATTCGCCTCTAATACCGGTAATTATGAAGAAAAAATAATTTATCGGATAAAATATTTGTCTACAGTAAATAGAATTTTTCCTTTATGCGGGTATTGATCACCTTTTCTTTTTTGCTGCTTATTCTCTTCATGCTTCAATCTTGTAGTAATAAGAAAACTCTTTTTCACCTGGTAAAATCTGAAAATTCGGGTATTGATTTTAATAATAAAATTATTGAAAACGATACTTTAAATCCAATTGACGTAACCAATATTTATAATGGCGGCGGAGTTGGTATCGGAGACTTTAATAATGATGGATTACAGGATATTTATTTTACAGGAAACGTGGTATCGAATAAATTATACATAAATAAAGGGCGGTTTAAATTTGAAG
>DATCOF010000034.1:0-8948 GCA_036564845.1 Chitinophagaceae bacterium
ATTGGATTCTATAATAACAAGTATGGTGGTGCAACTTCAATTGGTGTGGATGGGGTATTGGGTTTGGATTATAAAATACCATCAGCACCATTAAACCTGTCGCTCGATTGGCAGCCATCAATTGAATTTGGAAATGGATTCAACAATGGTTTCTCGGGCAACTGGGGCGGTATCGCAATCAGGTATGTTCTTAACTAAAATATTTTTTGATATTTGTTCATGTATTTATTTGCAGACCTTGAAAGTTTTTAAAAACCTTCAGGGTTTTTTTATTGCCAACTGATTTTTTTTATTTTATAATCTTGTAAAAACTACCTTCGGGTTATAAACAATTGTATTGAAAAATAAGATCAAACAATTCATAGATTATTTTTATCCTCCTTTTAAAAAGCTTATGCCTGTGCGTACTTTCAGGTATGCAGCCTGCGGTGGAAGTAATATGTTGCTCGATATTTTTATTTATTATGTCAGCTACAATTTTATTCTTCACAAGCAAATTCTTGATCTTGGTTTCATTGCGTTTAAGCCACACATTGCAGCGCTTTGGATGGCATTTGTTGTAAGCTTCCCTGTGGGCTTCTTGCTTTCAAAGTATGTCGTGTTTACCAAATCTGAATTAAGAGGCAGGGTACAACTCTTCAGGTATTTATTGATCGTTGGTGTAAACCTCATATTAAATTATGCCTTCTTAAAAATACTTGTAGAGTACATGAATTTTTATCCAACCATAGCAAGAATTTTTACCACCTGCATCATCGTCACATTTAGCTTTCTCTCTCAAAAACATTTTACGTTTAAAGAAAGAAAAGAAAGCCATGAGATATAATTTCTGAACCATGATTTGGGGAGATTAAAAAGATTAAATAGAAAAGAAATTTTGAGTTTTCTTAATCAATAATCTTCTTAATAATAATGGCAATAATTTAAATGATATTGCATTTAATCCCATTAATCCTATAATCCCATGAATCATGGTTCAGACAAAAAACATTTTACGTTTAAAGAAAGAAAAGAAAACCATGAGATATAATTTCTGAACCATGATTTGGGGAGATTAAAAAGAAAAGAAATTTTGAGTTTTATATACTGCCTTTAATCCCATCATCCTTTAATCCCATAAATCCCAGTTCAGACAACTTTTTTCTTCTGCCATTTTTGCACTTTAAACTCCATTGGCACAAACATTGACTATCAGTTATAAAATTATTAATCATGGGAAAAATCATAGGTATAGATTTAGGAACAACCAATAGCTGCGTTGCCGTAATGGAAGGTAATGAGCCTGTTGTAATAGCAAATGATGAAGGCCGCAGAACAACGCCTTCGGTAGTTGCATTCTTAAAAAATGGGGAAAGAAAAGTAGGTGATCCGGCAAAGCGCCAGGCAATCACCAATGCTCAAAATACTATCATGAGCGTTAAGCGTTTCATGGGGCATAAATGGGACGAGGTAACAACGGAAGCAGGGCATTGGAGTTATAAAGTTGTAAAGGGTGACAATAATACGGTTCGTATTGATATAGATGGCAGGCAGTATACGCCGCAGGAAATTTCTGCAATGACACTTCAGAAAATGAAGAAAACTGCAGAAGATTATTTAGGCCAGGAAGTTACTGAAGCTGTGATTACAGTGCCTGCATATTTTAATGATGCGCAAAGGCAGGCAACAAAAGAAGCCGGTGAAATTGCTGGGCTTACTGTTCGCAGAATAATTAATGAACCAACAGCAGCGGCACTTGCTTATGGTCTTGATAAAAAACATAAAGATCAAAAAATTGCCGTGTTCGATTTGGGTGGTGGTACTTTTGATATTTCAATTCTTGAATTAGGCGAAGGAGTGTTCGAAGTAAAATCAACCAATGGTGATACACACTTAGGTGGTGATGATTTTGATAAAGTGATAATGGATTGGCTGGCTGATGAATTTAAAAAAGATGAAGCCATTGATCTTCGTAAAGACCCGATGAGCTGGCAGCGTTTGAAAGAAGCATCAGAAAAAGCAAAGGTTGAATTATCATCTTCAAGCGAAACAGAAATTAATCTTCCTTATGTAACTGCTGTAGATGGTGTGCCAAAACATTTGGTAAAAAAATTAACCCGTTCACAATTTGAAAAACTTTCTGACGATCTTTTTACAAGATGTTTAAAGCCTTGTGAGTTGGCAATAAAAGATGCCGGCATTGATAAATCAAAAATTGATGAAGTGATATTGGTAGGTGGTAGCACACGTATCCCTAAAGTGCAGGAAATTGTTGAAAATTTCTTCGGTAAAAAACCACACAAAGGCGTAAACCCTGATGAGGTTGTTGCAATAGGTGCAGCCATACAGGGCGGTGTTTTAACCGGTGAAGTAAAAGATGTTTTGTTGCTTGATGTTACGCCGCTTTCTCTTGGTATAGAAACTATGGGAAGTGTGATGACAAGATTGATAGAAAGCAATACAACAATCCCTACAAAAAAGACCGAAGTATTTTCTACCGCAAGTGATAACCAGCCCGGTGTTCAGATACATGTGCTGCAGGGCGAAAGGCCTTTGGCAAATCAAAATAAAAGTCTTGGCACATTTAATTTAGATGGCATACCGCCGGCACCAAGAGGAGTACCACAGGTAGAAGTAACTTTTGATATTGATGCTAACGGGATCTTACATGTAACCGCAAAAGATAAAGGAACAGGCAAATCTCATAACATCAGAATTGAAGCAGGTAGCGGCTTAAGCAAAGAAGAAATTGAAAAGATGAAGAACGAAGCAAAAGAAAATGAAGTAAGTGATAAAGAAGCAAAAGAAAAAATAGAAAAAATAAACCAGGCGGATAGTTTGATCTTCCAGACAGAAAAGCAAATAAAAGAGTATGGAGATAAAATTCCTGCAGATAAAAAAGAGCCAATTGAAAGTGCGCTTACTAAATTAAAAGAAGCACATAAATCTCAGGATATTGCAGCGATTGATACAGCGGTTGCAGAAATGAATACTGCATGGACAGCAGCTAGCGAAGAGATGTACAAAGCAACACAGGGTGCAGGTGCAGAAGGAGGCGCTCCAAATGGTGACGGACAACAACAACAAGGTGGAAATGACGAACAGGCTCAAGGTGCTGAAAACGTTACTGACGCCGAGTTTGAAGAAGTGAAGTAAAATTTTGTAAGAATATTTTTAAAAAAAGGTTATCCAAATGGGTAACCTTTTTTTATTTTTTACCTTTGTATTTTAGTAATTAATATGGCTGTACTTCACAATAGAATTTCACAAAAAGAACTTAAGCAACTTCTTTATGAAGAAACAGAACCAAGAACAACATTGAGTTTTTATCAATATGCAAAAATTGATGATCCAAAAGTTTTTCGTGATGAGCTGTATAAAAATCTTGATGCATTAAAAGTTTTTGGAAGAATTTATGTTGCACATGAAGGCATCAATGCACAGCTTAGTGTGCCGCAAAGCAATTTTGAGTTGTTCAAAGATTACCTCTATTCAATTTCTTTTTTAAATAATGTTCGATTGAATATTGCGGTGGATGATGATGGCAAAGGCTTCTGGGTTTTAAAAATAAAAGTGCGGGATAAAATTGTTGCAGATGGTATTAACGATCATGCTTTTGATATGAGCAAAAAAGGAAATTATGTTGATGCGAAAAAATTTAATGAGCTAACTAATGATGCCGACACAATTGTTGTTGATATGCGCAATCATTATGAATATGAAGTGGGTCATTTTGAGAACGCCATTGAAATTCCATCAGATACTTTTCGTGAGCAGTTACCAATGGCTGTAGATATGCTGCAGGATAAAAAAGATAAGAATATAATTATGTATTGCACCGGCGGTATCCGTTGCGAAAAAGCCAGCGCTTACATGTTGCACAATGGTTTTAAAAATGTTTTTCATTTAGAAGGAGGCATTATTAATTATGCCAACACAGTTAATAAAGAAGATCTCCCCAATAAATTCAAAGGAAAGAATTTTGTTTTTGATGACAGGCTGGGAGAGAAGGTAGGCAGTGAAGTTATCAGTCATTGTCATCAATGCGGAAAGCCATGCGATACACATACCAATTGTAAAAATGATGGCTGCCATCTTTTATTTATTCAATGTGAAGATTGCGCAAAAAAATATGATGGCTGCTGCAGTGATGAATGTCAGTCAATTTATAACATGCCGGAAGGTGAACAAAAAGAATTACGTAAAGGAAAAATGAATGGTATGATGGTGTTTAATAAATCACGGCACAGGTTACGGCCACGGTTTAGATCCTGAAGCCTTTCTATTATTGGGTTCTAAGTTTTAAATTATGTTTCTATATTCTATACTTCAGCAATCGCTTACTTATATTTTATAAGGCAACCTAAGCATATTGCAATCCGTATACACTTCTGATTTCACAACCATATTTACCTGGTGTAAACCTATCTAAAGATTATTAAAATCTTTGTAACGTTCTTTCATTTTTGTACTCTCTATAGTACATCATTCTTGCAAACTTTATAATTATGAAAATAACTTCAATTAAAACAGCAACTGTCATTGGCATCATCTTATTGATTGTATCAGTAAGCCAGTTTATGCAATGCACAACTTCTACTAATTCACAACCCAAAAAAACTACCGGAGAAAAAGATGATCCAACTATGGATAATGCAAATAAAATGTTGGCGGAAGGCAGGCAAACATTTCGGTTTGAAACTTTTGGTGATGAAGCATATTGGAGTACTTCACTGCAATTAGACAAAGCCATTGCCGGTGAAAAAAATGGCGGCGTTGGCGCAGGGCTATCTCCCAAAGCTGCGCTGGCAGCAGGATTGAAAGTTGATATGGATGTAATACCTGCGAATGTAGCTGCTGACATTAAGGCCGGGAAAGTAAATTTAGACGACCCCGCAGTTACGCTTACACTTTTACAACTGAACGCTGTAGTGGGTGTGAAAGGAACCTTTGATAATAATAAAAAACTTACTGCTATCGGTATTACATGCGCCAGTTGTCACTCAACAGTTGATGATGCATTTTTGCCAGGCATCGGCCATCGTCTTGACGGATGGGCAAACCGTGATTTAAATGTTGGCGCAATTATATCAATGGCCCCTAATTTAAAACCGATCACTGATGCATTAGGAGTAGATGTATCAACTGTGAAAAAAGTTTTGGCAAGTTGGGGTCCCGGTAAATTTGACGCCGAACTTAATTTAGATGGCAAGGCATTTCGCCCCGATGGTAAATCAGCGGCTACTTTAATACCTGAAGCTTTTGGACATGCAGGAGAAAATCTTCATACATGGACAGGCGGATTTGGAGATCTTACCTATTGGAATGCTTATGTTGCTAATCTCGAAATGCATGGGCAGGGAAATTTTTATGATGCCCGGTTTAATGATGCTAAACAATATCCTGTTGCAGCAAAAACAGGTGAAGGGAACAAACGAAGCAATCCTGATATGGTAACAGATAAATTAGCAGCGCTGCAATTTTACCAGTTGGCTCTTCTCTCACCCCAGGCGCCGGATAGTATTTATAATAAAGACGCAGCGCAAAGAGGGATGGTTTTATTTTCAGGTAAAGCAAAGTGTGCAAGCTGTCATGTTCCTCCTCTCTTTGCCGAACCCGGTTGGAATACGCATAAGCCATCTGATATTGGCATTGATGATTTTCAGGCGAACCGCGGACCCGACAAAAGTTATGTTACACAAGGATTAAAAGGTTTGTGGACACACATGAAAGGAGGCTTTTATCATGATGGCAGATTTGCAACTTTGATGGATGTGGTAAACCATTACAATGATTTCAAAAAACTTACTTTAACCGAAGCAGAGAAAAAAGATTTAGTTGAATATCTTAAATCATTATAAATATAAAGATTGACAGACCAGTTTTTTTTGTAACCTTTCTACACCTGGTTTACTCTATTAGTTTGGCAATGATCATTTACTAATGTTTAATTTGAAAAGATAAATTTTACCGCATAATGAGCTATAGCGATACGCATAAAAAAAATCAGCAATATTCAGATGGAGAAGTTATACACGAAATTCTGTTGGGTAATTCTGCATTGTTTGAAATATTGATACGCAGGTATAACCCGGTGCTTTATAAAATCGGTAGAGGCTACGGTTATAATCACCAGGATACGGAAGACCTGATGCAGGAAACTTTTATCAATAGCTTTCAAAGCCTTTCTAAATTTGAAAACCGTTCTTCATTTAAGACCTGGGTAATAAGAATAATGCTCAATCAATGTTATCATAAATCACAAAAATTCAGCTCTCAAAATAAACCAACAGTAGAGATATCAGTTAATCAAAATTCAGGATCAATGTTTCTAACCACAAATAATATCCAACCCGATAAATCTATTATCAATAAAGAATTAAATAATGTTATTGAAGCTGCACTAACAAGGCTGCCACAGGATTACAGGATGACATTTACGCTGAGAGAATTAACAGGATTAAGCATTGCTGAAACAGCAGCGTTAATGAACATCACAACATCAAATGTAAAAGTGCGGATGAATCGTGCAAAGATGATGTTGCGAAAAGAGATAGAAAAAATATATTCTTCTGAAGATATTTATGAATTCAATCTTATCTATTGTGATAAAATTGTTGAGGCTGTTATGAAAAAAATCTTATCATAAAATGTTTTCTTATAAATTATTCTCTCTTTTAATATTCTTCTTCTGTTACTGTAACCTTTTACATTGTCACTTACTCTAATGCTGTATAAACAAATTTTAAATTAAAAAATTATGAAACAAATTATTAAAATGGCCACTGCCGTAATTGTATTCTCAGGTATACTTTTCGGATCTGCATTTGCACAAACAAATCCTAAACTTTCCGATCCTGAAATTGCCTCTGTTGCAGTAACAGCCAATCAGATAGACATTAATTATGCAAAGATCGCTAAGGAAAGATCAAAGAATGCTGATGTATTAAAGTTTGCACAAACCATGAGTGATGATCATGCAGCGGTTATAAACCAGGCAGTAGCGCTGGTTACAAAATTAAAAGTTACACCAAAGGATAATGCTGTAAGTAAAAAGCTTTCAGCAGATGCTGAGAAAACAAAAAAGAAATTGCGCTCAATATCTGCAAAAGCTTTTGATAAAGCTTACATTGATAATGAAGTGGCCTATCACAAAGCAGTTATTGGCGCAGTGGAAGGTATGCTAATACCGCAAAGCCAAAATGCAGAATTAAAGAAATTATTACAGGATGTAGTACCCACACTAAAAGCGCATCTTGCTCATGCTGAAATGGTACAAAAAATGTTTGCAAAAAAATGATAAGCACTTTAAGATGGAGAGGGATAACATTTATTTTATTTCTCTCCTTTTTTTTTAATAGCTGTGTAAGGCCGGAAGACAATGCAATTAATGAGCCCGGCAAAAACCCTTCTGCCATTGATTCTGAAAAATCAGGTCCCGAAGTTTACACAGTTGAAATAAGCGAAATGAAATTTCATCCTGAAGAGATCACGGTGCATAAAGGAGATACGGTAATGTGGGTAAATCATGACATGGTAGCGCACTGCGTAACTGAAGAAAATGCAAAATCATGGACCTCGTCTAAGATCTCCGGGGGCACTTCCTGGAAGATGGTTGTTAACACAAGCGCCAATTATTTTTGCGCCATTCACCAGGTAATGAAAGGCAAAATAATTGTGGAGTAATATTACCGGTAACCTAATAAAAATTGCCCCACTTTTGCTCACGGTTAAAGAAATTTAATGAAAAAAAATCTTCTTATTATTTGTATCCTGTTTTCTCTGCAAAGTTCTGCCTGCGATATCTGCGGATGCAGTACAGGCAATTATTTTATAGGGCCATTTCCGCAATTCAGTAAACATTTTTTTGGGATCAGGTATACATTCCGGAGTTTTCAAAGCCGTGCTGCTTTAGATGAAACCCAGTTCAGTAAAGACTTTTATCAAACAACAGAATTGTGGGCAGGATATAATATCGGGAGAAAATGGCAGTTGCTTGCATTTGTGCCTTATAATATTAATAAACAATCTTCTGATGATGGTATTAAAAAAAGTAATGGTTTGGGAGATATATCTGTTATTGCGAATTATAATTTATTAAATGCAAAAAAAAATGACAGGCATGCAAACAGGATCAGCCAGCAATTATTGATTGGCGGAGGTATTAAAATGCCAACAGGCAAGTTTGCAGTGGATGCTAACGATTTAATTCCCACTGCCAATAACCAGGCTGGTACAGGAAGTGTAGATTTTATTTTAAATGTCATGTACACTTATCACATAAACGATTGGGGGATAAATACCAATTTAAATTATAAAATAAACCAAAATGCGAATCAATATAAATTTGGTAACCGCTTAAGTTCAGGCATCTTTCTTTTTCATTCAATAAGCAACGCTAAAATAACTTTTAATCCTAATGTTGGTGTACTGTATGAAAATTTAAAATCAAATGAATTAAATAAAATGAAGGTTGATGATACAGGCGGAAACGCTTTGCTGGCTTCAGGCGGTATGGAAATAAATTTTAGTAAGATGGCAATAGGTTGCAATGCTCAATTACCGGTATCTCAAAATTTTTCAAACCAACAAACAATAACTAAAATAAGAGGGATGGCGCATGTAACCCTTACTTTCTGATGTTGCTTTATTTAAGATTGGATTCTGCTACTTAAAACTTTTTAGAGCGCTAATAATTCTTTGCTCTGTTTCTTCATCACTTAATTGTTGCGGAATAAATTTTTCTCCAATTAATTTTTCATAAAGTTCGATATACCTTTTGCTGATCGTTTGTATCCATTCATCTTTCATTTCAGGAACCGACTGCCCTTCTTTGCCCATAAAATTATTTTCAATCAGCCATTCTCTTACAAATTCTTTGCTTAACTGTTTTTGTTTGTCCTCATTGTTTTGTCTTTCTTCAAATCCATCTGCATAAAAATATCGTGAACTGTCGGGTGTATGTATCT
>DATCOF010000035.1:0-22916 GCA_036564845.1 Chitinophagaceae bacterium
ACAAATTATTCAGTATGATTTATAACAGAAGAAATTAGATTTGCTTATTAAACGAACATCTTGAAGTTACTATTGTATAACATTTTTTTGAAGATATATCCTCTCGGAATCCGCATCGCATCTATATGGAATGAAAAAGCAAGCCTTTGGATAAAAGGGAGAAAAAATATTTTTGAGAGAATAAAAATAACATTCAACACTCAACATTCAATACTCAACTCTCAAGTAGTATGGATGCATTGCGCCAGCCTTGGCGAATTTGAACAGGGGCGACCTTTGATAGAGAAGATCAGGAAAGAATATCCTTTGTATAAAATTGTGATCAGTTTTTTTTCACCATCAGGTTATGAAATAGAAAAATATTTTAAAGGCGGTGACCATATTTTTTACCTGCCTGCAGACTCCGCTCCAAATGCAAAAAAATTTATCGAACTAATAAATCCAAAAATAGTTCTGTGGGTAAAGTATGAATATTGGTATTATTATCTGAGTGAATTAAAAAAAAGAAATATTCCTACATTATTAATATCAGGATACTTTAGAGAAGATCAACCGTTTTTTAAATGGTATGGAAATTTGTGGAGAGAAATGCTGCAATGTTTTACTCATTACTTTTTACAAAATGAAGATTCAAAAATTTTATTGGAAACGCTCAATATTAAAAATGTAACTGTTTCAGGAGATACAAGATTTGACAGGGTGATAACGATTGCCGAAAATTTTAAAGACGTTCCATTGATAAAAGAATTTTGCGGCAATAACAAAGTTATTGTTGCAGGTAGCACATGGGAAGATGATGAGGCCGAACTGGTGCATTATGCAAAAACAAATGCACACATAAAATTTATTATCGCACCACATGAAGTTGATAAAGAAAATATCAGGGATGTAAAGAAAAAATTTGTGAATTCAGTTTTATATTCCGAGTGGGTGTTAAACGTGAAACGTGAAACGGCAGATGTGAAAAGCGAAGTTCTTTCTCACGTCTCACCTCTCACGTTTCACGGCAACTGTCTTATTATTGACAGCATCGGAATTCTTTCAAGGATTTATAACTATGCTGATATAACCTATGTTGGCGGCGGATTTGGATACACCGGGCTACATAATATCCTGGAAGCAGCAGTGTATGGAAAGCCGGTAATTTTTGGACCTGAAATTGAAAAAAATATTGAAGCGCAGGAATTAATAGACCGGGATGCAGGAATAATTATTAAAAATGCTTTGGAGCTGGAAAAAGTTTTAAATGAATTATTATATAATGAACCGGAATTAAAAAGAAGAAGCGATGCTGCTAAAAATTATGTGTACAGTAATGCAGGTGCAACAAAAAAGATCATGGAATATATTCAGGAAAAACGTCTCTTAACCAATTGATCAAACTGCTTTACTATCTCAGAATCTTTCCATCCAATTTTTACTTTTAACTCTCTTTCTATCCAGTATTGTGCTTCAGGATAAATTGAAAAATTATTTATCGTTTTTATACTTCGCTCATACATGGCCTCATCACCGCGAAATAATTCATTGATGAATAAAAAACGATCATTAACACCTATCGCTTTTTTAAGATCTCTTACAGGGGCCTCGGTAAGCATATCAGAAAGTTCGATCTTACTTTGTTTCAATCTGTCGTTTAATGATTCCGGTCTTACAGCAGATTCGTTTATTTCCTTTTGCTGATTTGGCAATGGTGTTTGATGAGTTAATGTAGGTACATCTTCAACAGGATCAAAAATAAAAACAGGTTTTGCATGCACTCCCATTTGTTTTTTGGCTTCAGCATTTCTTTTTATTTCTTCCAGTTCTTCTTCAATTTCTTTTTCATCAACTTTTAAAACCTCAATTATTTTTTCTTCCTGGGCAACAGGTTCATCAATTTGTTTTGCATAAGGTTGCTGCTGGTAATTATTGTTTGCAAAGGCAGGCATCATAACAGCCACCTTTCCTTTATTTATGGATGTATCACTGCTTTTTTGTTGTTGCAATTCTTTTTGAAGCATCTGCACAGTAACCAATAACTTATCTGCGGATGCATTCTCCGCAATTTGTTGTTGTAATTTTTCTATGAGCGTACGCACTCTTTCCATTTTCTAATCTGCTTTAAAGGGGTTACAATCAATACAAAGAAAAAATGAAATTAATGTTTTTGATTTCACGTAAAATCATTTTAACCTTTGCACTTCAGGCTAAGGTACAAATTGAAATTAAAATTATTTACTAATTATGTTTATAGAACCCAATTTTAAGGGCGAACGCAAAGGCTGGATAGAAGTTATTTGCGGCAGTATGTTCAGCGGAAAAACTGAAGAACTCATACGAAGATTGAAGAGAGTTAAGATAGCTAATTTAAAAGCAGAGATATTTAAACCCGCTATTGATGTTCGCTATGATGAAATAAAAATTGTAAGCCATGATGAGAATAAAATTCATTCAACCCCGGTAGATAATTCTCAAACCATTTTGCTAATGGCGCAGGATGTAGACGTAGTGGGCATTGACGAGGCACAGTTCTTTGATGAACAGATTGTATCAGTTTGTGAACAACTGGCTTTAAAAGGTGTCAGGGTTATTGTTGCAGGGCTTGATATGGATTATCTCGGCAATCCTTTCGGGCCAATGCCTAAACTTTTGGCTATAGCGGATTATATAACCAAACTTCATGCAATTTGTATGAAGTGCGGAAACATAGCCAATATTTCCTATAGAAAGATTGAAAAAGAAGGCCAGGTATTGTTGGGAGAAAAAGATATTTATGAGCCACGTTGCAGGCATTGTGCCCAATTATAAAAAAAAATGGGTTATCAAAAAATGATAACCCATTTTAATTTTGATAAGATTATTGTTTATCTACTTATAATTACCTTTCTTGTTTGAATTTCCTTGCCATTATTTATTTTAAGAGTATAAACTCCTGACCTAAATAAAGAGACATTTATATTACTAAAATTAGTGCCGTCGTTTACACCTACCTTATTATAATACACCTGCTGGCCAAGCTGATTTAAAATAATTATATCTGCATAGCCCTTTGCATACGCATCAAAAGAAACTGTAATAACATTAGAAGCAGGAACAGGATAAACTTTCATTCCGGTTTTTACAGTTTGTGCTATATTATCATCGTTTATTATAACTCCATTAGCGGCGGTGAAGTTTGTTGCGCCAAGCTGAACATTAAGTGTGTAACATTGTGTATTATTGAAAGCTCCATTAAAGCCATATACATACACTTTATAGGTTCCTGTTGCGTTTGTATTATAAATAATTGTTTCAGCTGTAGTACCTCTGTTGGCTGAAGTACCTAAAAGTGAATTGTTTCTATACAATTTCATGTCATAATCAGCAGGAAGATTAGTCAAAGTGACCTTAATCCTTCGTTGGCTTGATGTATTATTAAAAGCATAATAATCCTTATCAGTGCTTGTTGCAATCTGTGCGTTAATATTTGTACCTACAGGAATATTTTTGGCAGTACTTATTGAATTATTTGGTTCATACTGATCAGGGCAATTTACAACCACAGCTGTAGTAAAAGTTTGTGTTACTGAATAAGCGCTGTTTCCATTAGTACCACAATTAGATATTACCTGCCAATCATATGGTGTAGATGGTGTGAGTCCTGAAATAGTTACAGGTGCTGAAACATTTTGCAATAATGTCCACGATCCTGAAGGCGATATTCTATATTGTAGATCATAAGTTATTCCATTTACAATATCCCAGTTCAATGTTGCACTGTTGCTGGTAACTGCAGAAAAACCTAATCCCGTTGGTGCATTACAAGGAGTATTAGTTGTAGTGAACTGTGCAGTTACGTAATTAGTACCACAATTGGTCTTTACTCTCCAGTCATAAGGTGTATTAGCTGTTAATCCTGAAAAATTTACTGAAGTGGAAGTAGTTGCTGTTGCGGCAGCAACCCAATTACCAGAACCTGTTATTTCATAATCAACTGAATAACTTGTAGCACCACTTACAGAACCCCAGCTAACTGTTGCTGTTGTATTGGTTATGTTAGATGATGTAAGTCCGGTCGGATCTCCACAAACAGCAGGTGCACAATTAAGATCAAAAGTCGTAGTTGAAGTTTGTCCATCAGGGTTAGTTACTGTTACAGTATATGTTCCTGATGCTGCATCCGCCGGCACATTGAAGCTTGCCGTAATTTGAGTTGGATTTACAAAAACAACATTCGATACAGTTACAGCAGTACTTGGCCCACTTACATCAACTTTTAAACGATTAAATCCTGGTCCCCCTGCAGCGAGATCATCTCCCGGATCAAAAAATTCTGAATTATTGGTTGATGTACCGTTTATTGTTATTGTTGTTGTAGTACCACATGCCGGAGTTGAAGCCAGAACAGGCGTTGCGGGAGGAGGCGCTTTAAATTGCGCAGCCCTTACTCCCCATGCATTTGTATAACATGCATATTCCGAAAATGTCCACATGGTCATATCATCAGTTGGGTCAACAACAGTTTGTGTAAAATCTCCCCACCTGTTTGCCCCGGGATTATAACTTGATGAAGTATTTGTAAAATCTACCGGTGATTGAAAACTCGCTGCAGGATCTGTTCTATACCTTCCGGCGGCAGCTGCCTGTGCATATTTTGCAGGGCCAGCAGAAGTAAAACCCATTACACTATGTCCTTGACCGCTTAGTGCAATTGTTGGATAAGTATAATATACTGCTGTTGACGAACTTTGATTTACATTATCATATAAAGTTGCAGATTGTAAGATAGTTGGTGTAGTTGTTAGATTTCCAATTTCCATCCACAAGGCGCCATCTCTATCTCCACCTGAACCACCAACCCCAGAACTGTTTAATAAAGTCCCTTGCGCAATCCATAAGTTTGCTGTATTTGTAATTTTATTTTTCTTGATCATTGCAGCAAACAAACGACGATCTCCTCCATCAATTGCAGTGCCTCCTAATGTAGGAACTGTTTTAGGAGTATACATAGCAAGTGTTGCAAGCGCAATATCATTTGATAAGGTTGGAGTTGCTCCATAAATAACTCTCTTAATATTTAGTTTTGAATAATAGGTTTGAGATGCGCCAACAAAATATCCTTCTGTTGCACCTGGATCATCGTTATGCACACCTTGCGGAGTATATATATCTGTTTTATTTGTAGTGCTATGCGGAAATCCTGTGACTGTTAAAGAGGGAGTTGTGGAAATTAAATTTGCTTTGTTTACTACCCACATATTACATCCTGAAAAAGTGCTTTGGTTGGCAAACATATTACCACCTATATACAGATAATTTTTGTCAACACCCAGAGTAGGATAATCAAAGAAATCAGAAGATGAGCCTCCGGTTGCTGTCATATTGAAATAATATAAATTAAACGTACTGGCGGAGGTTAATGATGGGGATGCCAATGAAGTATTACTTACAGCAATGCAGCAATAATTATTCGTTTTATGATTTACCTCGATAGCCACTATAAACCACCGGCCGGTAAGCCTGTCATATCTTACATGTGGATCGCTAATACTATTTATTCCCAAGCCAGAATTTGTAAAAAAAACATTCAGATCAACATTTAATACAGATGGCAAAACACCTGTTGAAGTTCCTGTTGCTGTAGTTAACGCTGCACCTCCAACAGGCTTATTAAAAACTTTCATCCTGCAATTAGCTGTAGCAATAATTTGAGTGGTACCAACATCGCCACAATTATCAGGTGGAGTATAAGGAGATTCCCTGCTTGGAACTGCAGTTCCATAATTACCCCAGATAGCAAGAAAATTACTATTAACGGTTTGTGTGGGAACTGGGCCACCATTAACTTTGGTGTTAATGTTATTGTTGGTAACCAGCTTACCAAATTTCGAATTTGGCTTTGCATTTGGGTCCTGCCCTATAGGCTTTGGCCCTTCCAATTCAAGCCTTAAATGAACCTTATAATTAGCAGAAATGGTACGTTCATTCGCTATAACTTCTGCAAGTGATCTTTTTATTCCCTTTATTCCGGTTACAGTAATGCCCTTTATTTCAATTTTATTTTGTGCATATAAACCAGAAAAAAAGAACAGGATTAATAAAGTAGATAGTATTTTACTCATGTGTTTGTGGTTTGAAAATTTAAGATACAGAATATTTTTATTTTTTTACTAATAACAATAGTTTTCAAATTTTCTTAAGCACATAATTTAGGTCTGCTGATAATACTTTAATCTTGCAATAATGATGAAAGCAATTTTTACCCTTCTAAAAAAAGACCTCCTGCTTGAGTTACGGCAACAGCATACTTTTTACGGAGTGCTTTTATATATTGCTTCTACAATTTTTGTTTTATATCTTTCAATAGATGCACCTGAGGCAAGTGTCTGGAATGGTTTGTTCTGGGTTATCCAATTATTTGTTTGCATAAATACCGTAGCCAAAAGTTTTTTACAGGAAAGCAAAGGCAGGATGTTATATTTTTATTCTGTAACATCACCGGTGGAGTTTATCATCAGCAAACTTTTATACAACATTATACTCATGATAATAATGAGTATGATCAGTTTGTTCCTTTTTTTTATTTTTTTAAGTAACCCTGTTACTGATATGATTCGTTTTACCGGGATAGTTATATTAGGAGGAACGGGCATAAGCATGGTATTTACATTAATGAGCGCCATAGCCGGCAAAGCCCAGCAAAATGCTGCGCTTATTGCTATACTTGGATTTCCCGTTATTTTACCACAACTATTATTGCTGATGCGTTTAAGCAAATCTGCGTTTGCAGAAGTATTTAAGAGTGGCGCTGTGCTTCAATTAACAGGTTTAATAATTGGCCTGGATGTTTTGGTAGTTGTGATGGCAATAATTCTTTTTCCTTTTTTATGGAAAGAATAGCAGCAAATAAGGAATAAGCCCGCCCGGATCGGACGGGGAATTTTAAATAAGAAATAAGAAAGTTATAAACCCAATATTAAAAAGTATTAACGCATAAAAAGAGTAGCCAACTTTCAAATTCCTTATTTCTTATTTTTTATTTCTTATTTAATGAATCAGTTTACCCTAACTTTGCGCCACTCAAAATGTCTTTTTTCTTTGTGAGAAAAAGCTGGTGGAAAATATTATCTTTTGTTTTACTTGCCTATACAATTATTGGTGGTTTTTTATTAGATGTACCACATTTACCGATCTTAAACGAAACTATCCGCAATCTTTATTTTCACGTGTGCATGTGGTTTGGCATGATGATCTTGTTCATTATAAGTTTTGTTTACAGCATTAAATACCTGCGCACATCCGATCACCGCAATGATATTTTTGCAACCCAATTCGCTGCAGTAGGAAGTTGGTTTGGCATCTTAGGTTATGCAACAGGAACCATCTGGGCAAACTATACATGGTTAACAGACCAGAACCAATCCCTCGCAAATGTTTTAAAAGAACCCAAACTTATTGGTGCTGCCATCGCACTATTAATTTACGGCGCATACTTTGTTTTAAGAGGTTCGTTTACTGATATTGATAAGAGAGCACGTGTAAGTGCAGTGTATAATATCTTTGCATTCGCAATGCTTTTCCCGAGCATCTGGATAATTCCAAGATTGGTAGGAAGCCTGCACCCCGGCGCTCCCGGCAGCGAAAGTGGCAACCCTGCGCTTAAGTTTGATGATTTAGACAGTCACATGCGCATGGTATTTTATCCGGCAGTTATTGGCTGGACATTGCTTGGGGTTTGGATAGCAACCATAAAGATCCGTTTACAATTATTAAAAGATAAAACACTATTTAATGCATAACTTATTTGTACGATTAATGTTTATTGCAGGATGTTTGTTTTTAAGTTGTGCATCATTTGCGCAGAACAAAGTTGAGATGGCAGACAGTATGCGCAGCAATGGAAAGATATATGTAGTGGTAGCTGTTTGCCTTACTATATTAATTGGCTTATTTATTTATGTGTTTATGGTAGATAGAAAAATAAGCAGGTTTGAAAAAAATAAAGAATAAAATATTTTTAATAATAACGACGATTGATCAATAATTAAAAAACATTTTATGTCCACACAACAGAACTATAGCTTTTTTCAAAGTGTAGAAAGGAGTTTTGATAAAGCATCCATATTTACGGATTGGGATCCCGGAATTTTAGAACAAATAAAAGTTTGCAACAGCGTTTACCAAATGAGATTCCCGGTAAAAATTGGTGAAAATATTGAAGTAATTGAAGCTTACCGTGTACAACATTCTCATCACAAAACTCCCTGCAAAGGTGGTATAAGGTTTAGTATGGCTGTAAACCAGGATGAGGTAATGGCGCTGGCTGCTCTTATGACCTACAAGTGCGCAATCGTAAATGTGCCCTTCGGCGGAGCAAAAGGCGGTATTAAGATCGACCCAAAAAAATATTCATCTTACGATCTGGAAAAGATCACCAGGCGGTACACAGCTGAATTAATAAAGAAAAATTTTATAGGCCCGGGCACCGATGTACCTGCACCGGATTACGGAACCGGCGCAAAAGAAATGGCCTGGATACTTGATACCTATGTAGCCATGCATCCGGGAGAAATTGATGCCGCCGGTTGTGTAACCGGAAAACCTGTATCACAAGGTGGCGTAAGGGGCAGAACAGAAGCCACCGGGCTAGGCGTATTTTATGGCATTCGCGAAGTATGTAACATGCCAAACATCATGAAAAAATTAGGCTTGCAACCTGGTGTTGAAGGTAAAACCGTTTGTGTACAGGGGTTAGGAAATGTAGGTTATCATTCAGCATTATTTTTTCAACAGGCAGGCGCAAAAATTGTTGGCATAGCAGAATATGAAGGAGCTATATGGAGTGATGAAGGATTGGATGTAGATGCTGTTGTGGCACATAGAAAGGCTACAGGTTCTATTTTGAATTTTAAGGGAGCAACCAATTTTAATACTTCATCAGAAGCGCTGGAAATGAAATGTGATATTTTAATTCCTGCTGCTTTGGAAAATGTTATTAATGGAGAAAATGCATCAAGAATAAATGCAAAAATAATTGGCGAAGCCGCTAATGGGCCATTAACTCCTAATGCAGATGAAATTCTTGCGCTTAAAGGAGTTTTAATAATTCCTGACATGTATCTTAATGCCGGTGGCGTTACTGTTAGTTATTTTGAATGGCTGAAAAATTTAAGCCATGTAAGATATGGACGCATGGAGAAGCGATTTGCAGAAAATATGAATCAACATATCCTGGGGCAAATGGAAGAGCTTACAGGAAAACAGGTGAGTACAATTGAAAGAGAATTTATAATGCATGGCGCTGATGAAGTTGATCTTGTAAGAAGCGGCCTGGAAGAAACAATGATAATGGCAACAAGAGAAATAATGGATATATGGAATTCAAACCCAAACATCCCTGACATGCGCACAGCTGCTTATGTTTGTGCTATAAATAAAGTAGCAACTTCTTATGCTGAGTTAGGAATATTCCCATAAAATATTTGAACAAATTTTTTAAAGATCTCATTGCAAAATGGGATTTTTTTTTATTAAAATTCCGGCAATTTATTTATTTCAAAAAACTGACCTTCTCTTTTTTCAAAACCAAAACAATAGCTGCCATTGGTTATCACAAGATATTTTGCGGGAAGTGTTATATGATATCGAAGAACCTGTTCCAATGTCTTTGCATTTATCTTTGCATTCATTTCTTTACATTCGATGATCATCCATGGCAAAGCACTTCTGTCATAAACAACAATATCACAGCGCTTTTTTAATTCACCTAAAGAAATTTCTTTTTCAATCGCAATTAATTTGGCAGGGTATTTTTTTATTTCAGTAAGATATTGCAATATGTTTTGCCGTACCCATTCTTCAGGCGTTAATACTATCCATCGTTTACGAAAAGCGTCAAATATCAAATCAATATTATTTTCTTTTTTTATTTTGAAACCAGTTTCAGGATACTTGATTTTGATCATAATTAAACGCCCCGATAATTATTTTGTACTTTTAGCGATAACAAATAAACAACTATTCAGTAATCAAACATAGATGAAAACAAAAAAAGAAATAGTAGATAATTGGTTACCGCGGTATACAGGGGAGAGACTTGAAAATTTTGGCGAGTATATTTTGCTTACCAACTTTAGCAATTATGTATCCATGTTTGCAGAATTAAACAGTGTGAAAGTTGTAGGATTGAATAAGCCTATGCAATGTGCCACCTCAAATAATATTACCATTATAAATTTTGGTATGGGAAGCCCTACAGCAGCCACTATTATGGATCTGCTTAGTGCGATAGAGCCAAAAGCGGTTTTATTTTTAGGAAAATGCGGCGGATTAAAAAAGCGAAATAAGATCGGCGATATGATATTGCCCATTGCAGCAATAAGAGGTGAAGGAACTTCCAACGATTATTTTCCGGCAGAGGTTCCGGCGTTGCCGGCGTTTGCTTTACAAAAAGCAATTTCTACCACCATAAGAGAATATGAATTTGATTACTGGACAGGCACAGTGTACACAACCAACCGACGCGTTTGGGAACATGATGAAGTATTTAAAGAATACCTGCAAAAAATAAGAGCTTATGCAATTGACATGGAAACGGCAACCATTTTTACAGTTGGCTTCTACAACAAAATTCCAACAGGTGCATTGCTTTTAGTAAGTGATTCACCCATGATACCCGAAGGTGTAAAAACAGAAGCAAGCGATGTTAGTGTTACTGCTCAATTTGTAGAAAGGCATTTGAAGATCGGTATAGATTCATTAAAGCAATTAATGAATGATGGACTTACTGTAAGGCATCTTAAGTTTTGATTTCTGATTTGAGAATTATCTTATTACTCATCACTGATAACTTATCACTTGTTCCCTCTTCTCCAAATAAAAGATCTCTCTGTTGATTTTGAAACAGAGCATGGCAGCACTTCTGCGGTTAAAAATATTTCTCTTGAAATAAATAAAGGAGAAATTGTTGCTGTTGTTGGTGAATCAGGATCAGGAAAAACGGTTACCTCCTTATCAATATTACAATTATTGCAAAGCCCTCCGGCAAAATATACTTCAGGAGAAATTTTATTTTCTACAACAGGAAATGAACAAACAAATCTTCTCAATTTATCAGAGCAGGAAATGAGAGGTATCCGCGGAAATGAAATTGCAATGATCTTCCAGGAACCTATGACATCGCTCAATCCGGTACAAACCTGCGGCAACCAGGTGATGGAAGCAATTCAATTGCATGAGAAAAAAAATAAAAATGCCGCAAGAAAAAAAATAATTGAATTATTTGAGCAGGTGCAACTGCCCGACCCTATAAATATTTTAGAACGTTATCCTCACCAGCTTAGCGGCGGGCAAAAACAAAGAGTGATGATAGCAATGGCTATGAGTTGTAATCCATCTTTGTTAATTGCAGATGAACCAACCACAGCGCTGGATGTAACGGTACAAAAAACCATTCTGCAACTGATAAAAAATTTACAGCAACAACACGATATGGGTGTTATCTACATTACGCATGATCTTAGTTTGGTTGCAGAAATTGCCGACAAAGTAATTGTAATGTATAAAGGCAGCGTTGTAGAATCCGGAAGTGTAAAAGATATTTTTTTACATGCGCAGCATCCATATACTAAAGCACTGTTGGCCTGCAGACCTGTGTTACATTCCAAGGGAAAACGTTTACCGGTGGTGAGTGATTTTTTGGATAAAGAAGAAAGTCAACAGTTATCAGTGATAAGTGATGAGGAAAATATCCGCACAACATCGGACCGTACATCGGACATTCCAATATTAAAAGTGCAGAACTTAAAAGTTTATTTTCCGGTAAGAAAGAATTTTTTTGGGAAAACACTTTTAGAATTTAAAGCAGTTGATGATGTAAGTTTTGAAATAATGAAAGGAGAAACAGTTGGGCTTGTTGGTGAAAGCGGCTGTGGCAAAACCACGCTGGGCAGGGCTTTGATAAGATTGATTGAACCAACTGCAGGAAGTATTTTATTTGAAGGGAAAGATATTGCGCATATTGAAAAAAGGGAAATGAGAAGAATGAGAAAAGATATCCAGATCATTTTCCAGGACCCGTATGGCTCGCTTAATCCACGCATAACTATTGGCAGTGCAATACAGGAACCGATGAAAATTCATGGGCTGTGGCAAAACAATAAAAACAGAAAAGATAAGGTGATGGAACTATTGCAAAAAGTAGATCTCAAACCTGAACATTTTAATCGCTACCCTCATGAATTCAGCGGAGGACAAAGGCAGCGCATCTGTATCGCAAGAGCATTGGGATTGAATCCTGAATTTTTAATTTGCGATGAAAGTGTATCTGCGCTTGATGTAAGCGTGCAGGCGCAGGTGTTGAATTTATTAAATGATCTTAAAAAAGAATTTGGATTTACTTCTATTTTTATTTCGCATGATCTTTCGGTAGTGCGCTACATCAGCGACAGGATAATGGTAATGAATAAAGGAAAGATAGAAGAAAGCGGAACAGCTGACGATGTGTACTTTAATCCGCAAAAAGAGTATACAAAAAAATTAATAGCCTCGATACCGAAAGGAAAAGTTGTTTGATCAATAATCATCTTTCCTGAACCTTCCATAATTTTCACCGAGATAAAAATTCTTTCCGCTTTTGCTTAATGAAAATAAAAGTTTTTTTAATTGCTTATCTAACTGATCACTCAAAGGCTCATCATCTCTTATTTTTTTATCAGTCAATTTAATGAGCGTACTGATACTGCTAACTTCATTAATATTTTCAGGCTGCAAGCCACTAATGCCGATCTTCCATCCATCATCTTTTTTAATGCGGTATTTAAAAAAATACACAAGCCCTCTTTTATTACGAAAGCTTATTGATTTATTGGAAACATAAACAATCGAATCAATTTTATCACCGGCTAAAAAACTTCTTACAATATCTGTTTGGTTTTTATATTGCTTCGGAAATTTATTAAGAAGCTTTGCATTGTCAAGCGCTTTGTAAAGTTTGTTTCTGAACTCATCTTTTGCAGCAAGCTTAAGCAGCAAGCTATCCGGTACAAATTTTTTATTTCGCAGCAAAAGCACGGCTGTACTCAGTTGCAGCGATTGATCTTTGGAATATAAAAGTTTGTCAAAAAAACTTTGCACCTGCGGTTTATCATAAAACGGCATCAGCAAAACTGCATAATCATCAAGTCCTGTTTTTGAACTTGGATAATTATAACCCGTAAACATTCTTGTTTCAATATTATTTTTATTCTCGCCATCCGATATCTTTTCATCTTTCCCCTGTTGTTTTTTTAATTCAAGTCTTGCGTCAAAATATATTTTGGTAAAATAATTTTCATATTCTTTTCCGGTTATCATGTTACTATCTACGAGGTTAACCAAAAGAGAATTTACATCGTCCTTATAATCCTGGATCGTGGAAAGCTGTAAAATTTCGGGGAACAATTGTTTAGCAAGAAAAAGCGAATCATTTATATCACTAAAAAAAGCACTGTACTCATAATTGGTTGCAAACACAGGCGGGTCCTGCAAAAGCAATTCCTTTAGTAATGCGTACGACTGTGTGCTTTTCTTTTTTGCAAGCGCTCTTAAAACCACGTTTTGAAATGTACTTGTATCTGATGTTTTATAATAAATTTCTTTCAATGCATTTACGATAGCCGGTGTAGCAGTTGTATCCTTAATGTAACCCAGCTCCGCAATAAAACGCGACTTGCTATCGAAATAATCTTTATCACTACTCTTTAATTTATTGATGGTGTTTACCAGTTTAGGAATATCATTACTTGCATAATAAATGTTTGAGATGGAAGCCTGTGCCTTTGCATGTGTCGCACTATCAGCACTAAAAAAATTATTCAGAAAACTATCAATAGTACTGGTAAAAATATTTCGTTCGGGAAGATTGGTAATTGGATGAAATGTTGCATAAAAATTTTTTATAAAATCACTTTGCTCATTCAATGTATCGCTGATAGAAACGATCCGGTAAAGCCTGTCATTTTTAAAAAGCAATAAACGGTTTATCTGGCGCGAAGAATTAGTATCACGTAATGTTAAGTTGTAGCCTCTACCTCCATCAGTGGTTACAAAAGAATCTTTCCTGGCGAGAATAAAATCAGTTCTTGCCAGGTAATCATTTATTTCATTTTTCCAAAAAGTGGAAGAATCTTTTACATAATAATATTGAGGATATTGCTGCATCGCGACTGCAATTATTTCGCCTGTGCTATCGCTTTTAAATAACGCATTCCGTGTTTTTGGCCAGTAAGTATCAACACTTGAAAAGCCAAATCTATCGCCAATATCATTCCCCACTTTTTCAGTTAATGCACGCATGTCTCCTTCCAACTCGGGAACCACAGGAGTAGTTACTGCATAATGAAAAAATGTGTCAACAAAATTTTGTTGCTGCTGATATTTAAATGGAGTGAATTGAAAAGAAGAGAAAAAATCTTTAATATCAGCATTTAAATTTTTGCCGGTGGCGGCAAGCAAATAATAATGAGAACCCTTAATAATAGATTTCATTTTTATAATCCTTCCATCTTTTAATGTTGCCTGCACATCCAAAGAGGGGTAACCATTAAAGCTTGAAAGACTTCGCTGCTGTTGCGTTTTAATGAAATCGGAAAGTTTAAAAGATTCTTCTACCAGGCTAAGATCAAATGTATCCTCTTCTAAAAAACGAAAATTATTTACGCTCTTCTTTAAGATAAGAAATGCATTGCCCGTTTTTTTATCAACTGCTTCATACTCCCACCTGTCAACATTATCCTCTGCAGATGTGTTAAGAAATTCATTTGGCTGTTGTGGCAATTTTACTTTGAAGCCGCCTTGCTTCGGTTCAAAATTTATCCATCCTGTAATGGGTTCTTTCAATTGAATAGATGAAAAGAATTTTTGTGCTTCATCACTTTCAACATAATTTTCTTTGCCGCTCATTTTAAAAACCAACACTTCAAAAGGCGTTACCAATATCTGGTAACGTTGTATATCACCACGCCTGGTTTTATTTGTGATATCAAAACCGCTGTAGCCATTTTTTTTGATCAAAGTTTTCTTTATGATCTTACCCGGGATATTTTCATACAAAAGGCTGTCAACTTTTTTCAAAACCTGCTCTTCAGTATTGCCGACAAAAGCTGCATGTGTCTTCACTCTTGTTAAAAGGTAATACGTTCCGTTGCTCATGTCAGCATACTGCCTTCTGTCTAAGCCTGAAACATCAGTTGCCATTTTATATAAAGGGCCGGGCGCATCCACTTTATAAAATCCATCGTCAGGAGAATTAGAAATAAAATTTACCGGCACTTTTAATTTATCTACCTGCTCTTTTTGAAGATCATTTGTTGCCGCAGACATGATAACCGGCCGCAGCGTATATCCCATTTTCCGTAGCAGTTCTATCACTCCTTTGTTGCCCGCAAGATGTGCAGCGCCTACGCCAACAAATAAAGAATTCTTTTTAAGAATTGTATCAATTGAATTAGCCTGTATCACATTTCTCTTATACAAAAATTTATCCCTGAAGGCAACAGAAGCATCCATCATATCGCTTAACGAATCAAGCATATCCAGATCTCCGGAACGATAAGAATCTTCCATCTTTTGATTTATATCGTTCATGGATTCGCCATCAGTATCGATCGTTTTTTTATTTTTTTCTTTCGCCATATCAGCATAGGCTTCCAACACAATCTTTTCCGTTTCATAATAATTTTCTACGCCTGTGGTTTTCTTGCCAAGTTTTTTACCTGTCTGAAAAATATACAAGTCCAAAAAAGTATCTTCTTCAAAATCTTCTTTGCTTTTGTAGCTGCGGTATAAAAGGCTGTTAACAATAGTAGGCTCAGAACTTAATGCAGACTTCAACTCATCTTCATATTTTTCTATCTGGAAAGATTTTTCATTGAGGTAATCGGTATTCGGCGCCTGTGTAAAATTTTTATAATTAAGTTGCAGCTGATCCAATTTTACCATTTGCCCCTGCCATACATCTGGGTTTAGTTCCAGGGCAACGGTCTCTACATTTTTTATGGCGTAATAAAATGAATCGGGTAAATGAAAAACCATTTTACTGCTTACGTGCATTGTGCCGAATAGATAAGATGGCTTCTTTAACCCATTTCCGGTTATCTCCCATAAAAGGCTTGGGTATTTTTTAGAAACTTTTTGAGAAAAAGAATTCGCTGAAAACAATATGAAGGCTGCTGTAAAAATAAATAGACGCCCTGGGTAAAATTTTGCCACTACAATGGAGGTTTATATAAAGATGCATATAACAGCATAAATCACCAAATATTGTAATTGTAATACTTCCATAAAATTTTATGAAAATATTCTTCAAATTCAATACAAAACTCTCAATTGAAATCACTACCTTTGCACACTTAAAAAATCATGCCGTAACATGATAAGTGACCTGAATTTTTGGGGACATATCTCTGTTTTACTACAGTAAATGGCATGTGACAATTAACTTTAAATATATAATTGCACATGAAATTATCTCAATTCAAATTTGATCTTCCTTTAAATCTTATTGCTCAAAATCCTACAAAAAAAAGAGAGGACAGCCGCATGATGGTGATTGAAAGAAAAACCGGCAAAATTGAAAACAAACATTTTAAAGACATTCTTGATTACTTTGATGACAAAGATGTATTTGTTGTAAATAACACGAAAGTTTTTCCTGCACGCATGTATGGCCGCAAAGAAAAGACCGGCGCTAAAATAGAAGTTTTTTTATTAAGAGAATTACATAAGCAAAACAGGTTGTGGGATGTTATTGTTGATCCGGCAAGAAAAATAAGAGTGGGTAATAAATTATATTTTGGAGAGAATGATGAATTGGTTGCAGAGGTTATTGATAACACAACAAGCAGGGGAAGAACCATTCGTTTTTTATGGGATGGCACTGAAGACGAGTTTAGAAAGATGCTGTATTTTATGGGTGAAACTCCTTTGCCAAAATACATAAAGCGCAAACCTGAAGAAGAAGATAAAGAACGTTACCAAACTGTTTATGCAAAGCACGAAGGAGCAGTAGCAGCGCCAACTGCAGGTTTGCATTTTAGTCCTGAACTGATAAAGCGTTTGGAGATAAAAGGTATCCGTTTTGCAGAAGTTACTTTGCATACCGGCCTTGGAACCTTCCGCCCAATAGAAGTAGAAGATCTTAGCAAACATAAAATGGATGCAGAATATTACCGCATCGAAGAAGAGGCCTGCAATATTGTAAACAAAGCAAAAGAAAGTGGCAGAAGAATTTGTTCTATCGGAACGACAACTATGAGAGCTATGGAATCTTCTTTTACTGCTCAAAAATTATTGAAGCCTTCCGAAGGTTGGACAAATCATTTTATTCATCCGCCTTACAAATTTAATATTGCTAATTCCTTGGTTACTAATTTTCATTTACCAAAAACAAGTTTGTTAATTATGGCGTGTGCGTTTGCCGGTTATGATCTTATGATAGAAGCTTATAAAAAAGCAATAAAAGATAAATACCGTTTCTTTAGTTACGGTGATGCGATGATAATAATATAGTGAGCAGCGAATGGTGAGTAGCAAGTAGCAAAGTAGCGAGTAAGAAAGCCCGGATGATCTCTCATTCGGGCTTTTACATTTTAAAAAGGTATCTATTATTATTTTGTGGGTGGCGCTTGTGGCTTTGCAGTAAATTGTTTCATCCAATCAACTTTGCCATCTTTATTAATTCTCCATATCTCGTGAATATCTCTTGTTTCGGTTTTCCCATCAGCCCATGTGTCTGTTTCTGAACCCCAGACTGCAACCCAATTCTCATTTTTATCAGTACTGCGCAAAGGTATCCATGCATCCAAAGAACTTTTGGCACTGGTCATTCCCCCGCGGTATTTTTTTGCACCGTCCATAGTTTCCTGCTTACCTTTTGCCATTGTACCATCAGGAAAGAACATTACAATGGTATCAGCCATATAATCGTGCCTGTCAAAAGCATTATCGTCCCAATCTTTCCAAAGATTAACTATCATTTTTGCATGTGCTGGATTGCCCATAGCAAATTTGGATGAATAGTTTGCTGTATAAGGATAATCCATCATCATTCCATCATTTTTCATTTTCATTTTACCATCTCCGTCTTTGATCTTTGTTTTATCATCCTTATACTTTTCTTTTGTGTCATCGCCTTTTACTTTTGTTTTGTCGTCTTTTATTTTTTCTTTATCCTGGGCAATAACTTTATTTCCTAATAAAAGAAAAAAGAACAAACAGCATGCAATTAATAAACGTTTCATTTGTGTTTAGTTTAGTTGTGAAGAAATAATTAATTAGATTTGAGAAGCAGCGGCAGTTCAACAAGGAATGGAATAATATTTAAATGTACATATTTTTTTATATGAGAACAATTAATCAATGGCTAAATGAATATGGCGAAAGCCACCAGGATGAAACCAACAAAACAATTCACTGGATATGTGTACCGACAATATTTTTTACCATCGTTGGTTTATTTTATTGTATTAAACTGCCTGCGCAATTGGCGCCTACATTGCAATTAAATGTTGCGATGGTATTGGTATTGGCAGTAACTATTTATTATTTTTCTCTTTCAAAAACTATCTGGATAGGGATGTTGTTATTTGGGTTGTTGTGTCTTGGCATTTGTTATTGGATTGAAACCTACACCGCTGCACCATTGTGGCTTGTATGCGTTATTTTATTTGTGCTTGCCTGGATCGGCCAATTTTATGGACATAAAGTAGAAGGTAAAAAACCATCGTTCTTAAAAGACATCCAATTTTTAATGATAGGCCCGATGTGGCTTATGAGCTTCATTTATAAAAAGATGGGAGTGAGATATTAAAATAGTTATCAGTGACCGGTTATCAGTTAATGAGTATACTCATTACTTATCGCTAATTACTGATTACTATTATTCTCACCAAACAATCCTTCATTCAATTGCTGCATTGTTTGCTCTTTATATTCTCTTGAAACCAGCAAAGAAATATTATGCCTGCTGCCACCATAGCTAACCATCCGCACTGGGATTTCAGGAATGCTTTCAAAGATCTTTTTTAGCACATCTTTGGTTTCTGTTATCTCATTTCCAACAATTGAAACAATGGTTTGATTAGTGTCAACTTCTACCGTACCAAAAAGTTCCAGCTCTTTAATTATTTCTTTCAGGTATGCATCATTGTCTATCGTTAATGAAACTGCAACCTCGGAAGTGGTAACCATGTCAATTGATGTGCGGTACTTTTCAAACACCTCAAATATCTTTCTTAAAAAGCCATAAGCCAGCAACATGCGGCTGCTTTTAATTTTTATGGCGGTAATAAAATCCTTTGCTGCCACTGCTTTTACGCCCACACTTCCTGCTTCACTTTTTATAAGCGTTCCCTTTGCTGAAGGTTGTAATGTGTTTAATAATTTAACCGGGATATTAAAATATTGCGCCGGCCAAATGCTGGCAGGATGTAAAATTTTTGCGCCAAAATAAGCAAGCTCTGCAGCCTCCTCAAAACTTAATTGCTCAATAGGTTTTGTATTTTTTACTATGCGTGGATCGCTGTTATGCATGCCATCAATATCACTCCATATTTCACATACAGATGAGTTGGTTGCAGCTGCAATAAGTGATGCACTGTAATCACTTCCTCCTCTTTTTAAATTATCAACTTCGCCTTTTGCATTGCGGCAAATATATCCCTGCGTAACAAAAAGTTTTGTTTCCTTATAGCGGTTAAGCAATTGCGTAAGCTTAACTTTTATGCTGCCGATCTGTGGTTCATCAACCATATCTATCGTCATAAAATCCAAAGCAGGCAACCATACGTGATCTATCTTTTGTTCTTCAAGATATAGCGCAAAAAGCTTTGTGCTCAACAACTCTCCCTGTGCAAGAATATCTTTATTCAGCGCTTCGCTGTAAGAAATTTTAAGAATGATATTTAGAAACTCGAAGTGCTCTGCAAGAATACCTTTTGCTTTTACATAGGCATCTTCAGTTTTTAATAACTGGATAATAAAATTCTGGTAATGCTGCTCCAGCGCATCAATATGCTGCTTGGCTGCGGTTCGTTCTCCTTTTCCAAGGCAACTACTTATTTCAGTAAGCGAATTTGTTGTGCCGCTTAATGCACTTAATACAACTATCTTTTGCTCATCATCACTGGTGATAAGTTTTGCGATCTCGAACATTCTCTCAGGCTTGCCAACACTGGTGCCTCCAAATTTCATTACTTTCATTACCCTGTTTTATTTATAATTGAGTGCAAAAGTATTTTAAGAGATAACACTTTCCAAATCTAGGTTCATTCTGTCTTTCGTGATACTTCAGGGAATGCTACAGCAAATTTTTCTCCTAACTTTTTCAGATCATCAACAACAGGTTGAAGTAAATGAATTCCCTCTTTCATTCTAACTTCTTCCATCTCTCTTTCAATGTCGCCCGGAATAAAAACTCTTTGCTCTCCATTAATAATTTTTGCTGATCTAAATCTTTGTATCCATTTATCCATGTGTGTTTTAAAATCTGATGCAGGACGAAATGCATCAATTCTCATCGCGCCAAAAAAATGCCCGATACCTTCTCCCGGCATATTTTCCGGCATAGCAACATACGCAGGAAACGGCGGCACCCACGGACCATAATTAGCGCCACTTAATACAGCAGAAAAAATATCAACAATAGAACCTAATGCATATCCTTTGTGGCTGCCATGTTCTCTGTCTCCACCCAAGGGCAACAATGCGCCACCCTCTTTTAATGCATGTGGATCAGTTGATGGCTCACCATCTTTTGTTTGTGCCCAACCTATTGGCATCTCAGCATTTTTTCTTTGCAGAATTTCAAGCTTGCCATTGGCAGCCGTGGTGGTTGCAAAGTCTGCAACGAATGCAGGCTCCTCTCCTGCCGGTATTGCAACGGCTATCGGGTTTGTGCCTAACATTCTTTCAACAGAAAAAGTGGGAGCAACCAAAGCCGATGCATTCGTCATGGCAATGCCTATCATATCATTTTGCAAAGCCATCATTGCATGCGAACCTGCAATGCCAAAATGATTACTGTTCTTTACGCTCACCCAGCCCGTGCCGGCGAGCTTTGCTTTTTCAATTGCTACCTGCATGGCATACGGCGCTATTACAAGGCCTAATCCTGCATCGCCATCAATGGTGGCTGTGGAAGGTGTTTCATGAATAATTTTTATTGCCGGTTTTGGATTTATTCTTTTCACTTCCCATAAACGAACATAGCCGCTAAGCCTTGCCACGCCATGACTGTCCACGCCTCTTAAGTCTGCGGACAGCAATGATGATGTAGCAGTCTGTGCATCTTTCTCACTGCAACCGATCTTTAAAAAAATATTTTTTGAGAAAGAAAATAATTGTTGATAGCTAAACATTTTACCCATGCGGCAAAAGTAAGAGTAGTTGCACTAAATTGCAGACTAATAATGAAAAATGCAAAATGAAAAATTTAAAATACTTGTTGAGGATTTATTTTTGCATTTTAAATTTTTAATTTTTAATTAGTTTTAAATGGGAAGAATTTTTGAAGTTCGTAAATCAACGATGTTTGCCCGCTGGGATAAAATGGCAAAACAATTTACCCGGATAGGTAAAGAGATTGACATGGCAGTAAAAATTGCCGGACCAGACCCTGATAATAACTCAGCTTTGCGCAGGTGTATAATAAATGCCAAGGCTGTAAATATGCCGAAAGACCGTATTGACGCAGCTATCAAGAGGGCAATGGGAAAAGACAAAACTGATTACCATGAAATGCTGTACGAAGGATATGCGCCGCACGGTGTTGCCCTGCTTGTAGAAACCGCAACCGATAACCCTACAAGAACTGTGGCAAATGTTCGCATGCATTTTAATAAAGGGCATGGCAGTTTGGGAACAACAGGAAGCGTAGCTTTTACATTTAACCGGATGGGAGAATTTAAAGTAAAAAATAATAACCTGAATATTGAAGATCTTGAATTGGAATTGATAGATTTTGGGCTGGAAGAAATTGGAGAAGATGCTGATGGAAATATTGTTATACGCACCGCATACAATGAATTTGGGAACATGAGTAAAGCGCTTGAAGAAAAAGGTATCAATATTATAACCGCAGAGTTAACACGAATACCAACAAGTGCAGTAGAATTAAATGAAGAGCAGGCAACAGAAGTTTTAAAGCTTGTTGATAATTTAGAGCAGGATGAAGATGTGCAGAAGGTGTATCACAATTTGAAATAAATATTTCAATTTATGGAATGGACTGTACTAATAACAATACAAAATGTATAACATTAAAGAATTGATTTTCAATAGTGAAATTTTTAAGGAATAGCATCATATATTTACTATTGGCTGTAAGTTTTAGACACATTTCGTATGACATTGACCGACAAAGAATATAAGGAGTTTTTAAAAACACACCTTGACCTCCTATTTTATGTAGGACACAAAAAAAACATTTTGCCTAAAGACCTTAGCCTAAAAAAATTCCTTAACCTTGGCTTTCAGATTAAATTTAAGTGTAGAGAATCTTTATTTGAGAACGAAAATATTATTGAGGAATACATTGCTTCAAATTTTGACCACTTGACAACAGACCAAATAAAAATCTTAGTTGGTTTCAAAAAGAAAATCAGAAGCAGTTTTGTGATTTTTAAATGCCTGACAAACTATGCAATTTTTATAGATACAAAAGACAATAGGTTTTATGCTGTAAAAGCATTGGGCGACTCATTTGATACTTTCTTTAACAATTTCCCTGTTAACATTTCTACGACACTTATTCCATTCAAAGACAAAATAATTTATGACGGATTTATTCAATCATCTGGAGTTCATTATGGACGAAATATGACTGAAACAATGAATGATGATTACAAAAAAGCTAAGCGTAACAAAGAAATTTTGACAAGCCTCATCTGATAAACCTATAGCCAACAAATACTTCATCG
>DATCOF010000036.1:0-8797 GCA_036564845.1 Chitinophagaceae bacterium
GTTTTATGACGCTTATCATCGCATACAAAATATCACTAACGCCGATGGTGCCGAAAAAATATATTCTGTTGTTGGGAACATTTGTGAGACTGATACTTTTGCATGGGACAGAAAATTAAATGAAGTTAGAGAAGACGATTATTTGGTTTTTTATAATGCAGGCGCTTATGGATTTCAAATGTCATCAAATTATAATTCAAGATTAAGGCCTGCGGAAGTGATGGTTGAAAATGGTAAAACAAAACTTATCAGGCAAAGAGATGTTTTCGAAGATCTTTTAAAGAACCAGGTTATATAAATTTTTATTTATAAAATTCATTATAACTTTTGGAGGGTTTTAAAACCCTCCAAAAGTTTAACAGCTTATATTAATTTATTTCTACAATGAATTCATCAACAGAAAAATTTATAAAAATGATAAAGCATCCTGTAAAATTCAGGATGTTTTTATTTTGGAAATTACCTGCAGCATTTTTTTCGGGAGTACGAATAAAAGAAATTGATGAAGAAAGATGTGTTGTAAGTGTTCCTTACAAATGGTTAACGCAAAATCCATTCAGGTCAACATATTTTGCATCGCTTGCCATGGCTGCAGAAATGAGTACAGGCGCATTGGGAATGATGTACACGCAAAAACGTACGCCTTCCATCTCAATGCTGATAACAAATATGGAAGCATCATATTTTAAAAAAGCAACAGGAAAAACTTTTTTTATTTGTGAAGCAGGTAAACAAATTTATGATGCAATTGAAGACTCAATAACTACAGGCGAATCAAAAAGTATTACCGTAAAATCTACAGGTACAAATAAAAATGGCGATGTTGTTGCCGAGTTTTTATTTACCTGGTCTTTCAAAGTAAAAGTGAGATAAAGAAGTTTTTGTTTTGCTACCTTCAATTTCTAATACTTAAAATATGAAGATCGCTTTTCACGGCGCAGCCAGAACAGTAACAGGTTCCAAACATTTGCTCACCTTAGCAAACGGAAAAAAATATTTACTCGATTGCGGAATGTTCCAGGGCATGGGAAAAGAAACCGAAGGCTTAAACCGTGAATTTGGATTTGATGCCGCCGCAGTTGATTATCTTATTTTATCACATGCACATATTGATCATTGCGGATTAATTCCAAAACTTGTAAAAGATGGTTTTAAAGGAAAAATATTTGCAACGGATGCTACAAAAGATCTGGCAGCAATATTAATGGAAGACAGTGCAGGCATTCAGGAGAATGATCTGAAATTTGTAAATAAGCGCAGAGCTGCTGAAGGAAAACCTTACCTGCTACCATTGTACACAACTGAAGATGCATTAAAAGCCGTTGAGCTTTTTGTGCCGCAGCCATACGATCAATGGTTTGCTGTTGATGAAAATGTGCAGGTGATGTATAAAGATGCAGGGCATATCATCGGCAGTGCAACCGTTCATTTAAAAATTAATGAGAACGGAAAAGAAACACGATTAACATTTTCCGGGGATGTAGGCAGATACAGAGATGTTATTCTAAAATCACCTGATGTTTTTCCGCAGGCAGATTACATTATCCTGGAATCCACATACGGCAACAGTTTGCACGAACAAATAACAGGAACAACCGATCTTTTACTTCAATGGATAATTAAAACATGTTTGCAGAAAAAAGGGAAACTTATCATTCCTGCTTTTAGTGTTGGGCGAACACAGGAAGTTTTATTTGCATTAAATCAACTTGAAACTGAAAATCGTTTACCGGATCTCACCTACATTGTTGATAGCCCATTAAGCCAGAAAGCAACACAGGTAATAAAAAGTTATCCGCAATATTTTAATGCAACTATTCAAAAATTAATTGAGACTGACAATGATCCTTTCAACTTTAAAGGATTAAGATTTACAAAATCGGTTGAAGAAAGTAAACTGCTTAACTACAGCAAAGAGCCGCTGGTAATTATTTCTGCAAGCGGAATGGCAGAAGCAGGAAGAGTTAAGCATCACATCAGCAACAATATTGAGAACAGCCGCAACACAATTTTATTTACCGGTTATTGCGAGCCAAATTCTTTGGGTGGAAGATTAAAATTACATCCTAAAGAAGTAAATATTTTTGGCGCACCTCATGAAGTTAATGCAGAGATTGCAGAGATAAGAAGTATGAGTGCTCATGGTGATTACAATGATCTTTGCCAGTGGCTTGCTTGCCAGGATCCAAAACAGGTGAAGAAATTATTTTTAGTTCACGGTGAATATAAAGTGCAACAGGATTTTCAGCAAAGGCTTATCGGTAAAGGTTTTGCAGATGTTGAAATTCCTGAGCGGCATTATGAAATTGGATTAACATAAACTTTGGCAGACCTTGAAGGTTTTTAAAAACCTTCAAGGTCTAATACAATATTCTAATAAGCAATCAGAGCTATGAAATATATTTTTCTCTTCCTGTTTCTTCATGCATTTTCTTTCTCCCAACAATTTTCAAAAGAAGAAATAGCAAAATTTGAATCACAGGCAAAGCAAGTGACCATCATCCGTGATACATGGGGCATCCCGCACATTTATGGAAAGACAGATGCAGACGCTGTCTTTGGATTATTGTATGCACAATGTGAAGATGATTTTAAAAGAATTGAGATGAATGCATTGGAAAATCTTGGTCGTACATCCGAAGTTACCGGTGAAAATAATTTATATGATGACCTGCAGATGCGGTTGATATATGATTCGGTTGCTGCAATAAATGATTACCAAAAAAGCCCTGCATGGTTTAAAAAATTGTTGGATGCTTCCGCAGATGGCGTAAATTATTTTTTATATAAACATCCGGAAGTAAAGCCTGCAGCATTATCCCGCTTTCAGCCGTGGTATGCACTCATGCGCACTAACGGAAGTATCTCTGCTACCAACACAGGCGGAGTAAGTGTGCAGGAAACTAAGAAATTTTACACTTCAAATAATTCGATCCCTGAAAAAGATGAATCTTTCACAAGAAAATTAAATGAAGAAGATTATCAAAATATAACAGGTTCCAATGGCTTTGCAGTTGCGCCATCAAAAACAAAAAACAAAAATGCAATCCTATATATCAACCCGCATGTTACTTTTTATTTTAGAAGCGAAGTGCACATGGTGAGTGATGAAGGATTAAATGCTTACGGTGCAGTTACGTGGGGGCAGTTTTTTGTTTTCCAGGGATTCAACCAGCATTGCGGATGGATGCACACTTCCAGCATTGCCGACCTGGCTGATCTTTACCAGGAGAAAATTGTAAAGAAAGAAAATTTTTTATTTTATAAATATAATAATACTTTAAGACCTGTAGCAAGCAAACAAATTACGATCAGTTATAAAAAAGATGACAAACAAATTCCGAAAACTTTCACTGCGTACTTCACACATCATGGCCCTGTAATAGCAAGCCGTAATGGATGGTTAAGTCTTAAAGAAAATAATCGCTCACTAAATGGATTGATGCAATCATGGTTAAGAACAAAAGCAAAAAACTTTACTGAATTTGAAAAGATAATGCAGATGCGTTCCAACACTTCTGACAATACTGTGTATGCAGATGATAAAGGAAACATTGCGTACTGGCATGGAAATTTTATTCCGAAAAGAGATACAAAATTTGATTGGACACGACCGGTTGATGGATCAACATCAGCGACCGAATGGAAAGGAATTCATACTTTGGATGAGATCGTTCATGTGCATAATCCTTCAACAGGATGGATAGAGAATTGCAACTCTACACCTTTTACGGTATCAGGAAGTGCAAGTCCTGACAAAAATAAATTTCCTGCATACATGGCTCCGGACGGACAAAATCCGCGGGCAATAAATGCCATTCGACTTCTAAGCAATGAAAATAATTTTACATTAGACAAGATGATTGAAACGGGCTACAACGCTTATCTTTCAGCCTTTGACATCTTATTGCCTTCACTATTTTCAGCCTATGACCAACGGCCTAAAACAGCCGGCATGAACGATATAGATTTCGCAATTGGTTTATTAAAAAAATGGGATAAAAAATCTTCAACATCGTCAGTTGCAACAACACTCGCTATTGAATGGGCAACTAAACTTTCGCAAAAAATTCCTCTGCCAAAAAATGAGGAGGAAAGATCAAACGTGATTGGAAGACTTGAAGAGATGGCTAAAAATTTTTCTGCAAAAGAAAAAATAAAATTGATGGAAGTTGTACTTACAGAATTAGAAAATAATTTTGGAACATGGGAAGTAAAATGGGGTGAGATGAACCGTTATCAAAGGCTTACAGCGGACCTGAAACAAAATTTTGATGATAGCAAAACAAGCTTCCCTGTGGGTATGGCATCATCAGCCTGGGGATGTATTCCTTCATTCAGCAGCATTAAACCATCAGGTTCAAAATTTCGTTATGGAACCAGTGGTAATAGTTTTGTTGCTGCTGTTGAATTTGGCAAAAGAGTAACAGCAAAAAGTATTGTTACCGGCGGCGAAGGAATGGATCCTTCATCAAAACATTTTCTTGACCAGGCCCAAATGTATATTGATGGAAAATTTAAAGATGTTTTGTTTTACAAAGAAGATGTTTTAAAACATGTAGAAAAAAAATATCATCCGGGAAAATAATCATTGACATCATTAATTAATCAGCGGTCAATCTTTTGCAATTTTTTTATAACTCACCACCACTCCACGTATCAATGAAGAGCTGAATCCCCTGTGCTCCATTTCGTTCAAACCCGCTATGGTACATCCTTTTGGAGTAGTTACTTTATCAATTTCCTGCTCTGGGTGATTGCCTGTTTGAATAAGTAATTCAGCAGAACCTTTAATAGTTTGAGCAGCAATAATGCTTGCAGTTTTAGCATCAAATCCAATTTCAATACCGCCCTGTATATTAGCCCTGATAAACCGTAGAGCATACGCAATGCCGCAGGCACCCAACACTGTTGCAGCCTCCATAAGTTTCTCATCAATAGCAACCACCTCGCCAAGATTTTTAAAAAGACCATTAACATATTTTACATTTTCCTCTGATGCATTGCTGCTGCAAACACACGTCATACTTTGTTGTATCGCAATTGCTGTGTTAGGCATAGCCCGAAAGAGTGGGATCTTTTTTTGAAGCACCTCATCAATATCACTTATTAATACACCTGTTACAACCGAGATAAAAATTTTATTTTCATCAAGATCATTTTTAATTCCGTTAAGTATCTCTGCAACCTGGAAAGGTTTTACCGCAAGTATTATTACATCGCTTTTTCTTACAGCCTCATTGTTGTTATTGGTTATCTCAACTCCTTTTTCTTTTAAGGATTGCAGCGTTGCGGTATTACGTTTGGTAATAATAATTTCGGATGCTTTATTGAATTTGCTTTTCAATAATCCTTCGGCAATGGCAGAACCAAGATTTCCGCCACCGATGATCGCTATTCTTTTACTCATTGGGATGATTTAGTACAAAGGTAAGCAGATGATTTGTACTCTTATTCCGGATTAAAATCTTTCAACTCTAAAGGCACTCATATCAATAGCAGTATTTTTTCTTTGAATGATTTCACTAACAAGTTTACCTGTACCGGGAGCAAGTGATACACCCACCATGGCATGCCCGCCTGCTATTACAACATTTTCAAATTTTTTTGTTCTGCCAATGTATGGCAATCCATCCGGTGTAACAGGCCGTAAGCCATGCCATATCTTATCAGTTGGGGGAAGATCAATTTGCAGATCAGGATAAAAAATTTTTACTGAATCATAAATACCCTTCATTCTTTTCGGCAATATTTTTTCATTAATACCGCTTATTTCCATCGTGCCTCCAATGCGTAACTGTTGTCCCCACGGCGTCATGGCGCATCTTCCTTCAATTAATATTGCGGGATAGCGAATATTTTTTTCAACCTTATCGTATGTATAACTATATCCTTTGCCGGGCTGCAATAGTAATTGTATTCCTATCATTTTTGCAACAGATGGCAACCAACTTCCTGCTGCTATAACTAATTCATCGCATTCAAATTTTTCTTTGTTTGTAATAACAGCAGAAATTTTATTGTTCTTTTTTTCGAAACCGGTGACTGTTGTATTTAATAAGAACTTTACTCCTTTTTTTTCTAAATAATTTTTTAATGAATTCATAAACAGCCCGGGATTTATATGACAATCATCTTTAAATAAAACTGCGCCTGTCACATTTAATTCAACATCGGGTTCCAATGCCTGCACCTGTTGTTTATTTAAACGCTCCACTTTCAATCCAAATTTTTCTGCATCATCAGCCACATGAAATTCATGATCTAAAGTTTTTTGTTCACGGCACATGCTCAGGCAACCTTTTTCTTCCATTAAAAAAGAATCGCCAATGTCATCCCTTATATCATTGATCAAATGTCTGCTCAACTGCAAAATATTATTAAGATGCGGAGCATGTTTTGCAACAGTAGATGCATTGCTGTTTTGAAAAAAATGATATGCCCATTGCATGAGAGGCATACTCATACGTGGTTTAATGTAAAATGGGCTGCGGCTGTTGAGCATATATTTAAACCCTTCTGCAATTATTCCCGGAGAAGCCAATGGTATAAAATGGCTTGGAGAAAAATAACCCATGTTACCAAACGAGCAGCCAGTTGTAATATCGCCTCTCTCTATAACAGTAACTGCATATCCTTCCTTCTGCAAATAATATGCACAGTTTAATCCTATAACACCGCCACCAATAATTGTAATGGCCCCCTTCCAACTTCCCCCGGTGGGGGACGGGTTTGATAACAAATCTTTTCCCATTTTATTTTTATTTTTCATTTGTTATGATAAACACTTTCAATAATCAAGACATAATCTCATTAATCAAATAAATCATGGTTCAGATAACCTGGAATCCAAAAGCATAAGGATCATCTTCATCATCAATTGTAATTGTATTGTACCCGTAGATCCTTGCCCAGCCTTCAATGCTGGGAACAATCGCAGGTTTACCACCAACAGTTGTAACCTCTTCTACCCGTCCGATAAACTTACTGCCAATAATACTTTCATGAACAAATTCATCTCCCTTTTTTAATTTTCCTTTTGCAAACCATTGCGCCATTCTTGCTGATGTACCGGTGCCACATGGCGAACGATCAATTGCTTTATCACCATAGAACACCGCATTTCTCGCCAAAGAAGTTTTATCAATTACAGCGCCTGTCCATAAAATATGTGAACATGAATTAATCGTAGGATCTTCGGGATGAACAAATTGATTTTCTTCATTAATTCTTTTTCTCATTACCCTGCTCCAACTTATTAATTGATCGGCAGTATAATTTTCCAATCCTTTAAAATTTTGTTGTACATCAACAATTGCATAAAAATTTCCTCCATAGCTAACATCAACTTTTAATACCCCAAGATCAGGACATGCAACTTCAATATTTTCTGCTGCAAGAAATGAAGGAACATTAGTCAACTTCACAGAAACAACTTTTATTTTCTCTCCATTATTCTTCTCCATTTCCTTCCCCTTCGGGGAAGATAGATGGGGCTTTGTTTTGTATTCTATCATCACTAATCCCGCAGGCGTTTCCATTCTCACAACACCCGGAATTTTTGGAGTGAACAATTCTTCTTCAATAGCGATTGTAATGGTTCCGATAGTTCCATGTCCGCACATTGGCAAACATCCACTGGTCTCGATAAATAAAACTGCAATATCATTTTGCGGATCGTATGGTGGGTACAAAATACTTCCGCTCATCATATCGTGGCCGCGTGGCTCAAACATAAGCCCCTTGCGTATCCAGTCATACTCTTTTAAAAAATGCTGGCGCTTTTCACTCATGTTATTTCCATGCAAAACCGGGCCGCCTTCTTTTACCAACCGCACAGGGTTACCACATGTATGTGCATCAATGCAATGAAAAATTTGCTTCACTAAAAATTATTTTAAAACATTCATATCATCCAAGGACATGTATTTTTTTATAAAGCTGATTTTGTTAACTCATTATTTATTGTTCTCCAGATGCCTGATGAATTTTCATTTTTTAATTCGTCAGGCAACAGATCATTGCTCCAGTTTTGAAAACAGACCGGTCTTGCAAAACGTTTAATCCCATCAGCGCCAACAGAAGTAAAGCGGCTGTCAGTTGATGCAGGAAAAGGGCCACCGTGATGCATGCTTAAACAAACTTCAACACCGGTTGGCACATTATTTAAAATAAATCGTCCGCAAATATTTTTTACAGATTCAACCAGTTCGTCATTATTGTGAATATCATTTTCAGTAGCCATTAATGTTGATGTCAATTGGCCCTCAAGATTTTTTGTTACTTCAACCATTTCATTCATATCCTTACAGCGAATAACAATTGAATACGGACCAAAAACTTCCTGGTGCAATACAGGGTTATTTAAAAATGCCTGTCCTGTTGCAGATGCAATTGTTGGCAAGCCCTGGTTTTCTTTTGCAGCAGTTTCACTAACGGCAACAGTTGCTACATCCTGCTGTGATAAAGCTTTTGACCTGTTTTCAGAAAATAATTTTGAGATGCCGGGATGCAGCATTGTTGCAGGCGCTACATGTTTTATTTCTTCGCCGAGTATTGTAATAAAATTTTGCAGCGCCTCACTTTCAATACCAATTATCAAACCGGGGTTGGTACAAAATTGTCCTACACCAAGTGTGATAGAACCTGCATACATCTTTGCAATTTCAGCAGAAGATTGTTGTAATTTTTCAGGTAATAAAAAAACAGGATTAATACTTCCCATTTCTGAAAAAACAGGAATGGGTTCTTTGCGTTGATTACCCCAATCGAATAATTGTTTGCCTCCTGAAAAAGA
>DATCOF010000037.1:0-8496 GCA_036564845.1 Chitinophagaceae bacterium
TTCCTCATTTTTTTTTCGCTGTATCAAATAAATGAAAAGGATATGAAGGTTAACTCGGTTTTTGGAAGTAAAACCTATGAGCAGATATCAAAAATGGACCCGGCAGAACTCAGCGGGTTCACTAAAAAAATAAATGGCAAACCGCTAACTCTGCAACAGGTTAAAGCAATATTAGATTCAAATTCTTTTAGCATCGCCCCGGGAAATTATCGGTCAAGAAAAGAATATGATTCATTATTAAAATCAGGCGCTAAAAAACACAATTGGTTTGAAAGACAACTGGTGTATAAAAATATTGAGTTAAAAGAAAAATACAATTCAAATTCAAAACTTATTCTTTCAGCGCTTTTAAACCGGTTTATGCATTCATTGCCGCAGATGCTTTTTGTGCTGTTGCCACTATTTGCGTTTATTTTAAAATTGGTTTATGTACGTCGAAAACAATTTTATTATGTAGATCATATCATCTTCACGATTCATCTTTACATATTTGTTTTCCTGGCGATGCTCGTAACATTCGGTATTGGTAAACTTAAAAGTTTATTACATTGGGAATGGCTGAGTTTTCTTTCGGTAATATTTGTGCTTAGCATCTTCTTTTATTTCTATAAAGCACTACGAAATTTTTATAAACAACGCAGGGCTAAAACAATTGTAAAGTATATTATTTTGTTATTGCTGTTCCTTATAACAACCAGCGTTACATTCGTTGGGTTTTTCTTTTTCTCAATATTTGTTTTATAAAAAGTATGTCAAAAAATATAAATGCTGATCTGCAACGCCTTGTTACAATAATGAATGAGCTTAGGGAAAAGTGCCCCTGGGATAAAAAGCAAACCATACACACGCTGCGCCAGCAAACCATTGAAGAAACTTTTGAATTGGTAGATGCTATAACAGATACAGACTGGCAGGGAATAAAAGAAGAATTGGGAGATCTTTTGCTGCACATAATTTTTTATTCTAAAATAGGAGCGGAGCAACAACAATTTACTTTGCAGGAAGTAATTGATGGAATTTGTAAAAAATTAATTGTAAGGCATCCGCATATTTATGGCGATGTAAAAGTTAATAACGATGAAGATGTAAAAAGAAACTGGGAACAAATAAAATTAAAAGAAGGAAAAGAATCTCTGTTAAGCGGCGTGCCAAAAGCTTTGCCGGCAATGATTAAAGCAATGCGGTTGCAGGAAAAAGCAAAGCAGGTTGGTTTTGAATGGGAAACAAAAGAACAGGTTTGGAAAAAAATTGAAGAGGAGGAACAGGAATTATTGGAAGCGATAAGATCAAAAAAACAAATTGATATTGAAGATGAAATGGGCGACCTGTTTTTCTCAATAATTAATTATGCAAGATTTTTAAATGTTGATGCTGAAAATGCTTTGGAGCTTACCAATAAAAAATTTATTAAGCGCTTTACCGAAATGGAAACCCGGGTTAAGGCTGACGGTAAAAATCTTCATGATATGACGCTTGAAGAAATGGATACAATTTGGAATACAATTAAGCAACAAACCAAAGAGGATTGAAATTTACAAAATACATCAATATTTTTTTTGGCAGAAACGGCTACCTGCTTGTACTTGCTGCATGGCTGGTAACTTTTTCGTTTATTATTGATAACTATTGGAGCGGAAGTTCCGCATCCGGAATACAAAAAGAAATACAAAAAGATATACAACAAAAGCAAAAAGATTTTATCACTGTTTATAAAGATACCGGCTTATTAAGCCAGCTTATAAATAAGCAATACAGTGAGGATCTGTTGCAAAAAATCTCTGACAAAAAATATTTTATTTTTATTTATAGGTCTGATACAGCATCCGCCTATGTACCTGTTTTTTGGAGCACACAAATTGTGCAACCTGATGAAGCAATACTAACCTCTGCTGACAGTAGTTATATTTCGTTGCTTGCTAATGGCTGGTATGTTATAAATAAAAAAACTATTTCTGCAGGTAAGGGGTTAGCGTATAAAATAATTTCTCTTATTCCTGTAAAATGGGATTACTATATTCAAAATAAATATTTACAAAATTCTTTTGCTGCAGTTTACACTTTAGAAAACGAATATGAGATAAATACACACGCGGATGGAACAGCAGTCAGGAGTATAGATGGTCATGTTCTTTTTTATCTGCATACAACAGGCGCCAGCATTATATTACATGATAATATTGTTTCTCTGTTGTTAAGGATTATTGCGGCCTTATGTGTGCTTTTGTATATTCATGTTGTAGCAAATTTTTATGTTGCTAAAAAAGGGTTATGGCCCGGCTTTGCTTTTTTATTTTTATGTATCCTTGCTCTTAGGGTTATAAGTTATTATTTTCCTATACCCATTAATTTTCGTCAGTTAGAAATTTTTGATCCTGCTATTTATGGCTCCAGCATGGTGTTACGGTCATTGGGCGACCTTTTTATAAATTCAATTTTGTTTGCATGGCTTGTATTGTTTTTAAGGCATCACTGGCATGACAGCGATTTTAAGATCGCTCCCAAAAATAATCCTGATAGCTATCGGGGCAAAAAATATTTTCTTGTTACCGCCATCCCTGTATTCATGATTATCATTACAATTGTATGTGGTCATATTCTCCGCAGCCTGGTTGCCGATTCGCAGATATCGTTTGATGTAATGAATTTTTTTACACTAAACATTTATACCGTTGTTGGTTTTATTATTTTATGCTGTATTGCAATTGGCTACTTTTTTTTAATGCAAATATTGTTGTACCTGGTAAGATGCTGTATTGATGAACATGAATATATCCTGTATATCGCGTTAGCTATTGCAGGTCTTGTAACCCTTACTATCAGGGTAAACACACCAAACATTTCATTTGATATTGCGCTTATAATTTGGTTATTGCTCTTTGTGTTATTAATGAATTACAATGCGCTCTCTTTACTTGCATCTAAAATTGTTCCGTCACGTTTTATTTTCTGGACCTTCTTTTTTTGCTGCTCTATAACTGCTGTTATTGTTTTTCAAAACCGTGCAAAGGAACTTAATGAGCGCAAACATTTTGCAGAAAATCTTTCCAACAAAGCTGACCCTGCCGGTGAGCGAATGATGAATATTATGTTAACAGATTTCAGGAATGATTTTTTATCAGAAATATTTCCACGCTTTAAGAATGTTGCAGATAATAAGTTTTTAAAGGACAGTCTTATCAGCGAAAATTTTTCAGGTTATCTAAACAAGTATGATACTAAGATATACACTTTTGATGCCCGCCAAAATCCTTTGTACAATGATGATTCATCTACCTACAATACATTAAATGCTGTATTGGAAACGCAGGCAAAACCTACGGCATACACAGATCTTTTTTATTATGATGTATCATACGACCGCTTTAATTATATAATCAGGAAGCAGGTTACTGATGCTGATGGATTACTGCAGGGGTTTGCTTTTATTGTATCAAGGCCTAAAAAATATAAAAGCGATGCACTGTACCCGGAATTATTTTCCAAAGGAACTGCCAATTCCATTGAGAGTTCGTCAATGTATTCCTTTGCTGTGTACAACAAAAAACATTTAAGTAACAGCTACAATAATTATCCTTTTGCAACAGTAATCCCGGATCAAAGGATTGCTAATAATGAATTTGTAACAAAGCGCAACGATGGTTATGATGAGCTGTGGTATAATGCAGGCGATGATAAAATAATTGTTATAGCAAAAGGCGATAGTTTTCTTATGGAATCTATTACGCTGTTTGCTTACCTATTCTTTTCTTTTTTAGTAATCACAGGCCTGTTTAATATTTTCAATGTATTAATCAAGGGAAGATTTCAACTAAAAAAAATGAAAAGCCTTCTTCAGTTCACGATACGCAATCAGGTACACGGAACCATTATTCTTATAAGTTTATTTTCTTTTGTTGTAATTGGTATTGCCACCATTTTATTTTTTATAAACCGTTACCACAGCAACAATCGTGAAAAGCTTAGCCGCACCATACATATAATGGAAAATGAAATTAGAAATTCTCTTGACACATTTTCTTTTTACAATGAAAAATTAAAAGTGTATGATTTTCTGCCTAATGAAAAATTAGAATACACGATAAATAAACTCACTGAAATTCATGCAGCAGATGTTAACCTGTATGATGTTAGCGGAAACCTAAAAGTGTCATCATTGCCGCTGCCATACAATACAGGCATAGTAAGTACAAAGATGGATCCTGTTGCTTTTTATCATCTTAGTAAATTAAAAGATGTACAATTTTTTCAGGAACAAAAGATCGGTAAATTAAAATACATGAGCAATTATGTTCCGGTAAGGGATGAAACCGGAAAAGAATATGCTTACCTGAACATCCCCTATTTTGAATCGCAGAGCAGGCTTGAAGATGAGATATCTAATTTTCTTGTTACCATTATTAATCTTAACGCATTTATTTTTTTAATGGCAGGCATTATTGCATTGTTTATTACCAACCGTATCACCCGTTCATTTTTAATAATCACTAATAAAATGAAAGAAATAAATATTGGTAAAGTAAATGAGGAAATAATCTGGAACCGTAAAGATGAAATAGGAGAGTTGGTAGATGAGTATAATAAGATGGTTAAAAAATTAGACGTAAGCGCTGCAATGCTTGCCAGGAGCGAAAGAGAAGGCGCATGGAAAGAAATGGCAAGGCAGGTTGCGCATGAAATAAAAAATCCTTTAACGCCAATGAAATTAAATTTGCAATACCTGCAAATGGCAATAGATACTAACTCGCCAAACGTAAAAGATATTTCAGTATATGTTGCAAAGATATTGGTAGAGCAAATAGATCACCTGTCACAAATCGCCACAGATTTTGCACAGTTTGCCAATATTGGAAGTACAAAAAATCAGCTTTTTAATTTAAATGATTCCATAAAACAAGTTTCATCATTGTACTCTGTTGATGATAAATTAGCTATTTCTCTTTCTACTCATAAGGAAGAAATAATGATCAGGGCAGACAAAACACAGATCAACCGGCTGTTGACAAATCTTATACAAAATGCAATTCAATCTGTACCGGAAAACAGAAAAGCGAAAATTGAAATACAAACAATTGATGCTGATGGTAAGGTTATACTATCCGTAAAAGATAATGGAACCGGCATTGGAGAAAATATGATAGATAAAATTTTTACTCCAAATTTTACAACTAAAACTTCGGGCACAGGCCTTGGGCTTGCCATGTGTAAAGGAATTGTAGAAAAATTAGATGGCAGGATATGGTTTGAAACAAAAGAAAATAAATACACTATTTTTTTTGTTGAATTACCTGTTGTTGAAAATTAATATTCTTTAATTTCCCTTCTAAAAAAAATAATTAGAGTTACTTAAAGATCATTTGCCGGGAAAGCAGAAATAATTTTTATTCGTGTACTATCAATACCGGCACACTGCTGTTATTCTTTAGATTTTTAATGTGGCTGTTTCTAAACCTGCGGTATAATAAAGAATGTTGTCTTTGAATAGTGATAATAAGATCAATACTTTTATCCGTTGCAAATTGATTCAATGCATCATTCACATCATACATGCGCACAAAATAAAATTCAGGATTATATTCGGCAAACATCTTTTCAAGATCTTCTTTCTCCCTGGTGAATTCTTCTGTAAGGGCTACATAATGTTCGCTGTTTACATTTACAATGCTCAGGTTTGCTTTAACTACAGATAAAAAATTTTTGATCGGCGCTGATGGCGTGGTTGTTCTTGCATTTTTAAAATCAGAAGCAAGCATTACATTTTTCACTTCGTGAAAAAGCGTATTTACAGGAACGATAAGTACCGGACAGGCCTTGGTTTTAGATACTTTTAACGTGTTGCTGCCCATAATTACCTGCGCAATGGAAGAGTGTCCGGTACTGCCCATAATAACCAGGTCTGCATGTTTATGCCTGATAAGTTTTTCAAGCCCGTGAATAAAATTGTCTTTTTCTGCAGAGGTGGTAATATTTAATTTATATATTTTTTCGAATACGCTTTTTAATTCTGTTAGTTTTTCTTCTGAAGACTCAGATTCCCAATCTTTGTCATAAGCATGATAAAGGATCATGTTTATGTTTTCATTGTTGTTCAATAACTGTGCAGCATATTCTGCAGCGTTTAGTGATGCATCAGAAAAATCCAGGGGAACAATAACAGTATTCATATTAATTTGGTTATAATTATAGTAAGTGCAAAATAATTCCTTTTGTTGATGTTATAAAAAAACTCTTTATTTTTTTTTAGATACAATATTCAAATCAACTCTGTATTCAATGTCATTCATTTGTTGTCTGTTGTCTGGTACAATTGATTTGGGAACACGATTGATTCATGGAAAACTATTGAACTGAACAAGCCCAACGATATGAATAAAATCTTCGTCTGCCGAACCATCCAATAAATAGATCACTGGATATTTTGTTGTATCGTTTTGTTTGTAGCCTTCCGGAAGATAAATATTCAACGTTCTTTTTTCTGCTAATTGCGTGGATTGAATTTCTTCAATAGTGCCAAGTACAAAGGGTTTGCTGTTGTCAGTTTGTTTCGGATTATTTGTTTACGCAAAAGTTATTGTTGTAAGAAAAGTTAGGGTAAAAATTGTTGATAGTAGTTTCATTGGCATGAATTGTATAGCGATAGTGATTAAAAATATTTTACAGCCGTGTCCTGCTACACGCAAGGCTCTTCATATAGACACGGCAGGGGAGGAATTATATACAAGTATCATTTAAACCGGTTGCAATTAATTGCGCACAATAATTGCAGCGATTTAGAAAATTATTATTATGTATTCAACTCAAGAAGAAAAATCAGCCGCCCAGAGTGATAAATTATTTTTAAAAGGTGTAATTATTACTGTGGTGGCTGCCATACTATGGTGGCTTTTGTTTTATTTTATCAATAGTTGATAAATCAGCTTTGGAAAGGCGTAATTCTTTATATATGCAGGCAATTAGTGTGCACAAAAGCAATGGTGTTGGCTTAGGGCAAAATAAAGTTGAGAGTTTAGAATTAATATTTAAACAACAAACCATAGCTCTCGGATGCAAGCACATCCTGCCATTGCTCAATAATTTTTTTAAAGGCCCTGCCAACAGGCATTTGTTTTCTGTTAAGATCATAGAGGCCTAAAACATTTACGGTTCCGTTGTTCTCACGCAGGGCAGTATCCCAATCTACCTGGTGCAAAAGGCTGTACCATGTAAATCCTAAAATAGGAACACCATCCTGTTTTAAGCGATGCACATTTGCCCATTGCTTGTAAAACCATTCCACGCAATCGGGTTCTTTAATATTTGTTTCGGTGTGCATTATCGGTAAATGATAGCGGTTAAAATATTGATGTGTGATAACATAATATCCAAACACTTCTCCGGAAGGTTCTGTTGTTCCATCGGGACGAACAAGATGCTCGTTGGTTATATAATAATCATTACCCATTATGCACCGGGCTTTTACCTGGTTCTGCCTGAACCAATGATATTCATCTCTTGTCATCCCGTTATCCAATAAATATTCATACATCATTGCGCTCATGGGATAGCCGTAGGTAAGATCGAGTGAAAGAAATCTTTTTTGGTTAAGAAAGTATGCCGCTTCTTCTGCTTCCGGTTTCATAGGATGAAAATATTCTGATGATTCACTTTGTATGAAAGTGGCTTCACGCTGAACATCAAGTATAGCACGCATTGCCATAACGTTTGCTTTGCAGATATTTTTTAATGCAGTAACAAAATATTTATCACTTGTAAGCCTTTCGTTCCACCATCCATATTGTGCTGAAAAAGTAGCTGCGATATAAATTTCATTTATGGGAGTATAAAATTGCAGGTCAGGAAAGCGTTCTGCAAAAGCTTTTGCATATTCTGCAAAATATTGGGGGAAGTCAGGATTTTGAAAATTGCCTATCCAATCGGGGACACCAAAATGGCAAAGGTCAACAATGGGTGTAATGCCAAGCTCGCTTAATTTATGAAAAGTATCATCGGTAAAATTCCAGTCATATTTTCCAGGCCCGACAAATGTTTTATACAACGGCGGCCCGTACCTTAAAAAATTAATGCCCATTTCTTTTACTAATCCAAAGTCTGTTTCCCAGTTTTTGTAATGCCCCGTCTTCTCCATTTCATCTACACGGTGTATTGTTCCATCAGGCAACAGGATAGTTGGTGAACTATTTTCAATGCCTGTTGCAAACATGAATTTGTTAGTTGCCATACCCCAAACCCCTAAAGGGACTTAATTTAATAATTATAAAATATGCAGTCTTCCTCTATCAACAACCAAAGTTGTGCCGTTAATGCCAAGTGATGAGTGATGAGTGATGAGTGATGAGTGATGAGTAATAAGTAATAAGTAATAAGTTTTAAGATAAGTTATCAGTTTTAAGTTTTACTGATTACTCATCACTCATAAACTCGTAACTCATCACTTGGCATTAACGGCACAACTTTGGTTGTTGATAGAGGAAGACTGCATATTTTATAATTATTAAATTA
>DATCOF010000038.1:0-12195 GCA_036564845.1 Chitinophagaceae bacterium
CCACCTGTTGTACGGCGTCTCTGAGGTCCGCCTGCACCGCCTGGTCCACCAGGGCCTCTGCCACCACCGCTTTGTCCGCGACGACGACGTTCTTTGTCTTCATCACTGCCGGCTTCAAACTTAGCTACTTTGCTTTCTGTATCATCCTGGTTATCGGCAGGCTCATCATCTTTTTGAGCTTGTCTTTCAGCAAGGCCTTCAGCAATTGCAGCAACAATATAATTGGTAATTATTGCAATTGATTTTGTGGCATCATCATTTGCAGGGATTGAGAATTCAACTTTATTAGGATCGCAGTTGGTATCAACCATACCAAATGTTGTAATACCTAAACGTCTTGCCTCGGCCAATGCAATATGCTCATGACCTATATCCACCATGAACAAAGCTGCAGGTACACGGCTTATTTGTGCTATACCACCTAAAACTTTTTCCATTTTGTCTTTATCGCGTGCAAGTGTTAAGCGCTCTTTCTTTGTGATGCTGTCAAGTGTTCCGTCGTTAAGCATTTTTTCGATGCTCTGCATTTTCTTTACGCTCTTACGAACTGTATTGAAGTTTGTAAGCATACCACCTAACCAACGTTCTGTTACGTAAGGCATGTTTACACGCTGTGCACACTCGGTTACAATTTCTTTTGCCTGCTTTTTAGTAGCAACGAACATTATTTTTTTACCACTTTTGGCAATTGATTTTAATGCAGCCGCTGCTTCCTGTAAACCTTCAACAGTTTTGTTGAGATCAATTATGTGAATACCTTTTTTCTCAGCAAAAATGTAAGGCAACATTTTTGGGTTCCACTTCTTTTTCAGATGTCCGAAATGAACGCCTGCTTCAAGAAGTTGCTGTTGTAAAGAAGTATTATTTTCCATTTATTACGATTGAATAATTTATAATTTAAATGCTTGAGGCTTGTAGCTAATAGCTTGAAGCTTCTTTTATCTCTTACTGAACTGGAAGCTCTTTCTTGCCTTTTTCTTACCTGGTTTTTTACGCTCAACAGCACGTGGATCACGCTTTAATAATCCTGCTGCTTTAAGCGCCGGACGAAACTCAGGATTCACCTGCAATAAAGCACGTGCAATTCCTAACTTCACTGCCTCAGCCTGTCCTTTTACACCACCACCCTGTGCATTTACAACCACATCAAATTTATCAGCAGATTCAAGTGTTTTGAAGGGAGCTTCAACCTGGTTTTGTAAATAAACCAAAGGAAAATATGTTTTATAATCCTTGTCATTAATTGTGATTTTGCCTTCACCTTTAGTGAGGAAAACCCTTGTTACAGCTTCTTTACGACGTCCAACTGCGTTTTTTTGTTTTTCCATTATGTAGAATTAGAAAGTTAATGATTTAGGTGCCTGCGCAGTATGTGGATGCGTATCACCTACATACACAAATAATTTTTTATACATCTTACGGCCTAAGCGGTTTTTTGGAAGCATACCTTTTACGGCTCTCTCAATTATCGCATCCGGACGGCGGCGTAAGAGTTCCCTTGCGGTTTCTTCTTTTTTACCACCTGGGTAACCACTGTAATTGATGTACAGTTTATCATCCAGCTTGTTGCCGGTGAATTTAATTTTATCGCAATTTGTTACGATAACAAAATCGCCGCAATCAACGTGGGGCGTATAATAGGCTTTGTTCTTACCACGGAGAACGGACGCTATTTTAGCGCACATACGACCAACGGTTTGATTAGTGCCGTCAACAACGTACCAATCACGTTGCACGGTAGCCTCGTTCGCATGTTTAGTGGTGAAATGTAATTTGCTCATTTTATTTTTTTAAGTGATACCATCGCTATCCCGATGGATTTTTTAAATGGATGGCAAAGGTGAGATAATGTAATTAATCTACCAAAGAATTAAGGAACTAATTTTAGAGATAGTATCATAAATGTCTGATATTCAATAATAATTTTGACTAAAATTTTTTATCATCAAAAATAATAAGAGGTTATTGTGATTTATTTTTATAAAGATGTGTATTGCAATTATATTTGCGCCAAATTAATCATATGAATACTACAGAAGGATCAGGAAAATGGTGGTTATATTTTTTTATTTCTGCAATAGTGATAATTATTATGCTTGTTATGCCTAACCTGCGTCCGTGGTTTTGGCTTTCATTACCTTTTGTAGTTACTACTTTTGCCAAGGCATTAAAGATCATGTAATTTCTCTCTACTTTTATTTTCACGCAAAGCCGCAAAGGTTACAAAGCCGCTAACTTTCTTATTTCTTTGCGCCTAAATTTTTTCTTGGCGCCTTAGCGTGATATTGTAATTTTATTTCTCCAGAATTCTTCTTATGTACACGAAAGATCAAATTCAAAAATTGCAGGCCGTTACTAAAAAGCTTCTTAAAGAACCCGGAAGCATAAATGATCTTCGGGATGTTTTGCGCTTTCATGAACATCGATATTATATTTTAAATGAACCGCTGATAAGTGATTTTGAGTATGACCAGTTGTATAAAAATCTGGAAAAAATTGAGAAGGAGAATCCTGGAATAATTACACCTGATTCTCCTACACAAAGAGTTGGCAATAGTTTAAACAAAGAATTTATAACAGTGCAACACTTAGTGCCCATGCTGAGTTTGGATAATAGTTACAATGCAGATGACCTTGTAGAGTGGGACAAAAGAGCAAAAAAATTAATTAATAAAGATGAGATAGAATACAGTGCAGAACCAAAATTTGATGGCGCCAGTATTTCTTTAATTTATGAAAATGATATTTTAGTAAGAGGTGCAACTCGTGGGGACGGTGCAGCCGGTGATGATATTACTACCAATCTAAAACAAATAAAATCTATTCCTTTATCTGCGAAATTTTCTGAATATGGGATACATAAGATCGAGATCCGTGGTGAAGTGCTGATGACAAAACAGAGCTTTAAAAAGTACAATGAGCATTTAGTAGAACAGGGCCTTGCACCGCTTGCCAATCCCAGGAATGCAGCTTCAGGTTCTTTAAGAATGAAAGACCCGATGGTAGTTAGAAAAAGAAATCTTGAAGCAATATTGTATCATATAAGCTACGTTGAAAAATCTTCAAATAAAAAATCAGATAAAGCATTAGACTCTCATTCAGGAAGCCTTGAAATGCTTTTGCGGCTTGGTTTTAAAACTCCTGTAAAAGAGAAAAAGGTTTTATCAGGAATAGAAGATGTAATAAAATTCTGCAATGATTTTGAAAAGAAAAGAGAAGAACTTCCTTATGAAATTGATGGTATTGTTATTAAAGTAAATGATGTGGAACTGCAGCAACGTATGGGAAGTACAACACATCATCCACGCTGGGCCATTGCCTTTAAATTTAAAGCTCGGCAGGCCACAAGCAAATTAAGAAATGTTGAATTCCAGGTTGGCCGCACAGGCTCCATAACACCTGTTGCCAAAATTGATCCTGTTCCCATTGGTGGTGTAACGGTTACTTCTATTTCTCTTTTTAATCCTGATGTTGTTAAAGAAAAAGATGTTCGCATAGGTGATACAGTTTTGGTGGAAAGAGCAGGTGATGTGATACCATACATAGTAAAACCTTTGATAGAGTTAAGAGATGGTACAGAAAAAAAAATTGTCTTTCCAAAAAATTGTCCGGTATGCGACGATGAATTGGTAAAGCCTGAAGGAGAAGCTGTGTTGCGTTGCGTAAATATTAATTGCGAAGCGCAGGTGATAGAACGCATCATTCATTTTGTGAGTAAAGATGCGATGGATATAAAAAGTTTCGGGGCAGCTAATATTGTCAAGTTCTTCGAGCTGGGTTTACTAAAAGATATACCAGGAATTTATACACTCAACTACGAAAAAATTTCAGAGCTGGAAGGCTTTGGGCAGAAGTCGATAGATAATTTAAAAGTGGCAATTGAAGCCTCAAAGACACAGCCATTGCACAGATTGATCTTCGGATTGGGAATTAGGTATGTTGGTGAAACAACCGCTAAAACACTTGCAAAAGCTGTTGATCATTTGCTTGATTTTGAAAAATTCTCTTTGGAAGAATTACAGAATTTAGAAGATGTAGGAATAAAAGTTGCCGGTAGTATTTACCAGTTCTTTCACCTGGAAGATAATATCGGGATGATAAAAAAACTGGAGGGGCTTGGAGTTAATCTTAAGAATACAAAAAAAGAAATTGAAAAAGAAGGAAAGCTTAATCAACAAACATTTTTATTCACCGGCAGTTTACCAACGCTTAAACGCAGTGAGGCAGAAGGTTTGGTGGAAGCGAACGGCGGAAAACTCTTAGGCAGTGTAAGCAGTAAATTAAATTATCTTGTTGTTGGTGAAGATGCAGGAAGCAAACTTGATAAAGCAAAAAAAATAAACAGCATTAAAGTAATTAGCGAAGAAGAATTTTTAAAACTAATTTCTGAACCATGATTTGGGGAGATTATATTGATTAAAAAGATTTTATTATAATTCTTAGTCATCTTCTAATCCAGTTTCTCATAAATCCTTTAATCTCATAAATCATGGTTCAGACAAATTTTTAATCTCATAAATCATGGTTCAGACAAATTAAATTTTATGCTTCAATCATCAACACTACAATTTTTAAAAACGCTTACTAAGAACAATAATAAAGTTTGGTTTGACGCACATCGTGACAAATACCTTGATGCAAAAAAGGATTTTGAAATTTTTGTTTCTACTATTATTAAAAAAACAGCAACGTTTGACAGTGATGTAAAAGATCTTGTGGTAAAGGATTGTGTCTTTAGAATAAACCGCGATATAAGATTTTCAAAAAATAAAACACCTTATAAAACCAACATGGGAGCAAGTTTTGATCGGGGCGGTAAAAAATCTATTTATGCAGGATACTATTTTCATGCAGAGCCTGGCGGCAAAAGTTTTGTTGGCGGTGGTGTATGGATGCCCATGGCGCCTGAGTTAAAAAAGATCAGGCAGGAAATTGATTATTGCTTTGATGAATTTAAAAGCATTGTTGAGAATAAAAATTTTGTTTCGGAATATAAAGAACTTGAAAGTTCGCCCGATGTAAAATTGAACAACCTTCCCCGGGGGTACGATAGAGAAAATCCTGCAGGGGAATTCTTAAAATTCAAAAGTATTCTTGCATTAAAATATTTGCCCGACGAAGATCTTACAAGCAATAAGCTAATAGATAAAACCATCAAAGCTTTTAAAGCACTTATGCCCCTTGTGAAATTTATTAATAAAGCACTTGAATAATTATAGAAAAGATTTCTGCACAAAGCAACCAACGCAATAATTCCCAAACATCATACAAAAAGAATGGCCAGTGATAAATATCACCGGCCTTGCTTACCTCTGAAACCACAAGAAAAAAAAGTTTAATCTATATAGTTAGAATGATTTTTTTTAAAAGGATATTTTACTTTTTGGGGCTAATTATATTATAACCTCTTCTGCGTTGATAGTTTTCAATATAGGATTGGGAAAGAGGTCTTTTAGAAATGCTAATTACAAATTATTGCATATTCTTCGGATACAAAGATAATTTTAATTTTTAATTCTCATAATCTTTTACTTCTTCATTTGCAGCTTTTAAAATTTTCCCCTTTTTAAAGTTGTACCATGGCTTCGGCAGGGTCTTTTTCATGATCGTATCTATTGTTCTCATTCCGAATAAATTCCATACGCCTTTTGCCTTGCCACCCAAAGAATTTTGCAGCGCTCTTAAGCTCATTGCAAACCCGCTGTCTAAATATTCCATGTGGTGCCAAAAGCCGGCAGGCATAAACAATGTATCCCCATGTTCCAAAATAACTTCATAACCTTTTGCATACTTCACTGCCGGAAAAGCTTCATAATCCGGCGTTCCGTTTCCTTCGTGGTAGTTAGAAAAATCAACAAGACTTAAAACCTCAAAAGGCTTGCGGTATAACTTGTGCTGCTCTTCATTGGGGAATAACAGCACTCTTTTTCTTCCCATAAACTGGGTATGTAAAATATGTGAAAGATCAATATCAAAATGCATATGTGTGATAGAAGTTTCACCTCCAACAAACAACATGGGATAGCGTTTTACAAAACCTTTCATCAGATCTTCGGGCCAGAAAAAATCTTTTGTAAGTTGCGGCGCATGCTGAAAAATGTTGAATAAAAATATTCTCCACGCAGCCGGCCCTTCTTTAATCATATCAATATATTCGCCAAAGGTTTTGTAATCATCAGCGGTATTTATAGGTGTGTATGCATCACTCTTTACATTATTGTATAAGCCAACTTTTACGTTTCCAACTATCTCTTTAAAATAATCCCAATTCCATTTATGGTATGCAGGCCATTGTTTTGCAAGCCCTGTAATTATCAGGGGAGTCATAGTATTGTAATAGTTTTTCTTAAAATCTTCCGGACTTATGCTCTCAACCCTGTCAATAGCTTTTAATTCCATTATGATATTTTTTGTGCAAAATTAGATATTAATGTTGCATTGCAATCATAAGCATTCTTAAAATCATCACGCAGTAATACTATTTTTGCTTCACGAATATGGCGCTACATTTTCATCCGTTAATTGTAAAAAATATAAAAATAGAAACACAGGATTGTGTTTCAGTTTCCTTTGATATTCCGCAGGAACTTAAAAAAGAATTTGAGTTTAAGCAGGGGCAAAGCCTTACGCTTCGGAATTTTATAGAAGGAGAAGATATCCGTCGTTCCTATTCCATCTGCACAAGCCCTTTGGATAATGAATTAAGAGTGGCTATAAAAAAAGTGCAGGGAGGATTATTCTCAACTTTTGCCAACACGCAACTAAAGGCCGGAGATGTAGTTGATGTGATGCCGCCTTCAGGAAATTTTTATACAGAACTGAATCCTTCAAACAAAAAAAATTATGTTGCCTTTGCTGCCGGCAGTGGCATAACGCCTGTTATCTCTCTCATAAAAACCACTTTGCTTACTGAACCGAAAAGCACTTTCACGTTGGTATTTGGAAACAAAAATCATTCGTCAATTATTTTTAAAGAAGAATTAGAAGCCCTGAAAGATAAATACATTCAGCGTTTCAGCCTATACCATATTTTAAGCAGGGAGCGGATGGAAGCTGAAATAAATTATGGGAGAATTAATGTTGACAAATGTAATCAGCTAACTAAACTTATTGATCTGGATGTTGCAGATGAATTTTTTATCTGCGGACCTGAAGAAATGATATTTGGTGTGAGAGACTTTTTAGAACAAAAAGGAATTGATAAACGTAAAATTCATTTTGAACTTTTTACAACACCGTTAAGAAAAGCTACAAGCTACAAGCCTCAAGCTGCAAGTGAAAGCAATAAAGAAACAAGCAAGATAACTGTAACGCTTGATGGAAGAAGCTTTGATTTTAATTTGGATTATGACAGCAATAACATTCTGGATGCAGCTTTAGCACAAGGCGTTGACCTTCCTTATGCATGCAAGGGAGGCGTTTGCACAACCTGCAAAGCAAAACTTGTTGAAGGAAAAATTGAAATGGAAGTAAATTACGGATTGGAACCTGATGAAGTAGAAGCCGGATTTATTCTTACCTGTCAATCACATCCACGCAGCGAAAAAGTTGTTGTTGATTTTGATATTAAATAGCCAATTGAATTAACACTAGCAGATTGATTTTTGTAAATTTGTTTTATGCCAGTTCAGGAATTAGAAAAAATATTTGACGATAAACTTGAAAAAGAAATCCGCATAGAACCAAAGGATTGGATGCCGGATAACTATCGCAAAAATCTTATCAGGATGATAAGCCAGCATGCACACAGCGAAATTGTTGGTATGCTCCCTGAAGGTAACTGGATAACAAGAGCGCCGTCACTTCGTCGTAAAGCAACATTGCTTGCAAAGGTTCAGGATGAGGCTGGGCACGGATTATATTTATATGCAGCTGCAGAAACGATGGGCATCAGCCGTGAAGAAATGATCGATCAACTGCTTACAGGCAAAGCAAAATATTCTTCCATATTTAATTATCCAACATTAACATGGGCCGACATTGGTGCCATCGGCTGGCTGGTGGATGGCGCTGCTATTATGAACCAGGTTCCTTTATGCAGAACATCTTACGGTCCGTATGCAAGAGCGATGATAAGAGTTTGTAAAGAAGAAAGTTTTCATCAACGGCAGGGCTTTGAAATTTTACTTACTCTTTGTCGCGGAAGTAAAGAACAAAAAGATATGGCGCAGGATGCACTCAATCGTTGGTGGTGGCCAAGTCTTATGATGTTCGGGCCTAATGATGACAACTCACCTCATACTGCACAAAGTATGAAGTGGAAAATAAAAAGATTTACCAACGATGAGCTTCGACAAAAATTTGTTGATATCTGTACAGAGCAGGCAAAAATTTTAGGACTCACAATTCCTGATCCTGATCTTAAATGGAATGAAGAAAAAAAGCATTATGATTTTGGAGAAATAAACTGGGATGAATTCTGGAAAGTCGTGAATGGAGATGGGCCATGCAACAAAGAAAGAATGGAAGCAAGGATAAAAGCACATGAAGATGGTGCATGGGTAAGAGAAGCCGCAATTGCTTATTCAGAAAAGAAAAAACAAAAAGAATCCGTAGCAACATAAATAAAATCTATGTCACAAGAAGAAGGTCCTTTATGGGAAGTTTTCATCCGCAACAAACAAGGCCTGGATCACAAGCATGTTGGAAGCCTGCATGCAACCGATGCAAAAATGGCCATTGAAAATGCAAGAGATGTTTATACAAGAAGAATGGAAGGTGTAAGTATTTGGGTTGTGGAATCAAAAAATATTCATGCCTCTAATCCTGATGAAGCTGCAAGTATGTACGATCCTGCAAATGATAAAGTATATCGTCATCCCACATTCTACAATCTTCCTGATGAATTAAAGCACATGTGATCAATGTCTGAAAATCTTTTTAATTACACCCTTCACTTAGCAGATAATTCTTTAATTATGGGGCATCGGTTAAGTGAGTGGACAGGCCATGGGCCTATATTAGAGCAGGATATTGCGATAAGTAATATTGCATTGGACCTTATCGGGCAATCAAGAAATTTTTACCAGTATGCAGCACAAATAAAAGGTGGAGTTACAGAAGATGACCTGGCTTATTTAAGAGAGGTTGATGAATTCAAAAATATTTTACTTGTTGAACTTTCCAATGGTGATTGGGCAAAAACAATTTTAAAATTATTATTTTTCAGCACGTACCAATATTATTTATATCAGAAACTTATTAATTCTTCTGACAAACAATTATCCGCCATCGCTGAAAAATCTTTGAAAGAAGTTACTTATCATTTGCGCTGGAGTAGTGAATGGGTAATAAGATTAGGAGATGGAACAAAAGAAAGTCATAAAAGAATTGAAAATGCTTTGGAAGAATTATGGAGTTATACAAATGAGATGTTTTCTCCTGCAGAATATGAAATCGAATGTGCAGAAAATAATATTGGTGTTGATGTAAGTTCTTTAAAAAATAATTGGCAAAATAAAGTGAAAGAAATTTTTAGCGAAGCTACACTCCCCTCTCCGCAAGGAGAGGGGCAGGGTGTGAGGCTCTCAGGTAAAGAAGGTAATCATACAAAACATCTGCATGCAATTTTAAATGATATGCAATATTTGCAAAGAACATACCCGGGTTGTGAATGGTAACAATGATCTTAAAAAAAAATATATCGTCAAAAAAATTTTGGGAAATCCTGAAGCAAATAACTGATCCTGAAATTCCCGTTCTCTCGATCATTGATCTGGGAATTGTTCGGGATATTCATGCAGATGAAAATAATACAGAAATTTTTATTACACCCACCTACAGCGGATGCCCGGCGATGGATGTTATTTCCATGAATATCAGGATGGCATTATTACAAAATGGGTTTACAAATATTAAGATCACGCAACAGCTTTCTCCTGCATGGACAACAGACTGGATGACGGAAGAAGGGAAAGAAAAATTAAAATCTTATGGGATCGCACCTCCTGTTGGAAAAGCAATTGATGAAAAGTATTTACAGGAATTAAAAGTTGAATGCCCGCAATGCCATTCAAAAAATACAATATTGCTCAGTCAGTTTGGCTCAACAGCATGCAAAGCATTATATCAATGCCAGGATTGCAAAGAACCGTTTGATTATTTTAAATGCCACTAACTTTAACTATGTCCTCTATTCTCTCCGAAATAAAAAATAACATTGCTTTCATCACGCTAAACCGTCCTGAAAAATTTAATTCTTTCAATCGCGGGATGGCATTGAGTTTACAAGAAAGATTACAGGAGGCAGATGCAAATAAAGAAGTAAGATGTGTTTATATAACCGGCGCTGGTAAAGCATTTTGCGCAGGGCAGGATCTTGCAGAAGTTGTTGATGTAAACGGTCCGGGAATGGATAAAATATTGGTAGAACATTTTAATCCCATCGTAACACTTATAAGAAATTTAAATAAGCCTGTTGTTGCAGCAGTAAATGGTGTTGCCGCAGGTGCAGGCGCAAACATTGCCTTGTGTTGCGATGTTGTAGTTGCAGCGGAATCTGCATCGTTCATCCAGGCATTTAGTAAGATCGGTTTGATACCTGACAGCAGCGGAACATTTTTTTTGCCAAGATTAATTGGCTTTCAAAAAGCAAGTGCATTAATGATGATGGGTGATAAAGTAAACGCAACAGAAGCTGAAAGAACCGGAATGGTTTATAAAGTTTTTTCTGATAATTCTTTTGCTGAAGAATCAATGAAACTTGCTTCCACACTGGCTGTGCTGCCAACAAAAGCATTGTATTTTATTAAGCAGGCATTAAATAATTCATTAACGCAAAACCTGCAACAGCAGTTAGCAACTGAAGACGAATATCAGCAAAAAGCTGCAGCAACAAATGATTTTAAAGAAGGAGTGCAATCATTTTTGGAAAAAAGAACCCCAATTTTTAAAGGAGAATAAAACAAAATAATTATGAACGAAAAAGATACATTGGCAAATAGTGTGGCAACCCACATGATGCAAAACGATTTCTTTAGCCAGTGGCTTGGTATAGAAATACTGGAAGTAAGAGAAGGGTATAGTAAAATAAAAATGCTTGTTCGCAAAGAAATGCTGAATGGCTTTGGCATTGTACATGGTGGACTTGCCTTTTCACTTGGTGATACTGCTTTTGCATTTGCCTGCAATAACCGCAATAATATTTCTGTTGCCCTGGATGTAAACATTACGTTTACTAAAACTGTAAATGTTGGTGATGTACTCACTGCCGAATCTAAAGAAGTTCATAACGGAAAAAGCACCGGCGTATATCTCATCACTATTTCTAATCAAAAAGATGAGACAGTAGCGTTTTTTAAAGGAACGTGTTTCAGAACGGCGAAGGCACTAATACCCAATCCTACTTTTTAAAATAATAGCATGGCGTGTTATGAATTTAATGGAGCAAAACCTGTTGTGCACGAAAGTGCTTTCATTCATCCGCTTGCTTCAGTAACAGGCAATGTAATAATTGGTAAAGATGTATATGTTGGTCCCGGTGCTGCAATACGCGGCGATTGGGGCAAAATAATTATCGAAGATGGTTGCAATGTTCAGGAAAGCTGCACCATTCATATGTTTCCGGGTGTTACCGTTATTTTAAAAGCCGGATCGCACATTGGTCATGGTGCAATTATACATGGCGCAACCATTGGTAAAAATTGTTTGATTGGGATGAATGCTGTGATAATGGATAATGTTGAATTAGGTGATGAATGCATTGTTGGCGCACTCACTTTTATAAAAGCAGATGAAAAAATTCCTGCAAGAAGTTTGATCGTCGGAAATCCTTCAAAAATTATTAAACAGGTTAGTGATGAAATGTTGCAATGGAAAACTGAAGGCACAAAACTCTACCAGCAATTACCAAAAGACATGTATGAAAGTTGGAAGGAATGCGAGCCGTTGAGAGAAATTCCTGATCAAAATATTTTACAGGAACAGGTTTATAAAATATGGAGTGAGAATAAAAAGTAGGCGCTACTTATTCTCCCAAACTACTTTCTTATTTGTTGCATTTGCAAAGAAATCAGCAATTTTTCCATCCCCCAGATTTCTATCCGTAGTATTTTACTTTGTCTCGTCCTAAAATAGGTTTACACATAAAAACGTAAATCATGGACAAAAAAGAAGAAATTATCAACGAGTATTTAATTGGCGGGATAACCTTTAGGTCTCTTGGCAAAAAGTACGGTATTAGCCGCTCAACTATCA
>DATCOF010000039.1:0-2039 GCA_036564845.1 Chitinophagaceae bacterium
AAAAGGGATGATCACCATTGCTTTTACGGGAGAAAGCGGCGGTAAATTAAAAAAGCTTGCTGATCATCTTATTAATGTTCCCAGTGATGATACACCACGGATACAGGAAAGCCATATCATGATAGGCCATATAATTTGCCAGTTAACAGAAGAACAAGTTTTTAGCTGATGACTAACCTAAAACAGATTGATAAAAGCTGGACATTATTTTTAGACCGCGATGGTGTGATAAATGATGAAAAGTATATGGACTATATCAATACATGGGAAGAGTTTACATTCTTTCCGGGAGTAAAAGATGCTATAAAAAAATTTACCGAAAAATTCGGAAACATCTTTATTATTACTAATCAGCGTGGTGTCGCAAAAGGACTTACTAAGTTAAAAGACCTTGAACTAATACATAAAAATTTACTGGATGAAGTAGCGGCTGCAGGAGGAAAAATTACAAAAATTTATTTCTGTTGTGATATAGATGATACCGGCCAAAAGCGGAAACCAAATCCCGGCATGGGTTTGCAGGCAAAGAAAGATTTTCCGGAAGTTGATTTTTCAAAAAGTGTAATGATAGGCAACACCATTAGCGATATGGAATTTGGCAGAAACTTAGGCATCGCCATAAATATATTTTTACCATCTACTCATCCTCATCTTGGTGTTCAGCATTCAATGGTAGATATTGTATTCCCTGACCTGCTATCAGTTACAAAAGCATTATAAGTTATCGTTAAATTTTATTTGGCGACAATAAAGTTGTGCAAATTGTGTTTCTTTTGTTCAAAGTTTTTTAGTGGATGAATAAGCTCATAATTTTCCTCTCTTTTTTATTTTTTAGTAATGTAATGACGACTGCGCAAAGGATAAGTATGCCTGACCAGAAAATATTACAGAAAAAAGAAGATTCATTAAAGACACTTTCTTTTAAAATAATACAGGGAAGAACTGCAGGAGATCGCTTTGCTGCTGACAGCGAATTCACCAAAATGTTTGTTAGGGCATTAAAAATTAAAAATTCATTTCATTATTCTTTTGATTCACTTTTAACGATCTCAAAACTTTCTCCGCCTGACAGTTCTTTTAAAATATTTACCTGGCAGATGGTTATTAATGACAATGTTATTCGGCAGCATGGCGCCATTCAAATGAAAACTGTTGATGGTTCTTTAAAACTTTTTCCGCTGATCGATAAATCAGATATTACCCTGGATATGTTAGATACGATTGGTAATAATTTTGGATGGATCGGCGCAGTGTATTACAAAATAATCCAAACAGCAACTGGAGTTAAAAATTATTATACACTGCTAGGGTATGATGAAAATAATATCCGAAGCAATAAAAAAATTATTGAAGTTCTTTCTTTTGAAAATAATCAACCAATTTTTGGAGGTGCTTATTTTAATTTTTCTGATAACGCTTCTTTAAAACAAAACCCCGGCAGGTTAATTTTAGAATATAAGAAAAATGCAAGCCCACGGCTCGTTTACGATAAAGAACAGGACATGATAATTTATGAGCACCTGATATCAGAAACGGGTGAAGATAAAAAGAAGTATACTTATGTTGGTGATGGGGATTATGAAGGATTAAAATGGAAAGATGGCAAATGGGTACATATTGATAAAGTGTTTACGCAAACAACTAAAGAAGGTGACGAACCAATTCCCAATCCTGTAAGAGATGCGAACGGAGATATTGATCAGACTAAATTAAAAAATAACGGGCTCGCCGGTGATGAAGATGATAAAACAGAAGTGCCTGTAAAAACTGCCAAAACTAAAACAACACCATCCAAGGTTAAAGTAAAAAAGAAATGATCAGGCTTCGATCAAATAAGTTCCCAGGTCGATCACTTCTCCCTCTCCCATTTTAAAATTCTCAATAGTATCTACATCAAGATCTTCAAGAACAATACTTTTAAAAATTACTTCGTTGTTTTTTAAAAGAACAAAATAAAAATCTGGATTGTTATCCAGATTCCAATTTGAAAAAGAGGAATGCGTAAATGGAATTTTTGCAACACCGTTTTCATCCAATGT